>NZ_BAOS01000013.1 GCF_002443295.1 Candidatus Scalindua japonica
CTGGTGAGCTTGCGTACTACCACTCTGCTTTGATCCTTAGAAACCTTTTCGGCTAAGCTCTAGCTAAAGCAATATTCTTGTTGTCTGTTTTGGTATTTCTCATCCTGCGCCTAAACGTCTGAGGTGAGGTGCGCCGTTTGGCGTGTAAAATAATGGAAAAAAATAAAATAAGCAAAGAATCTGAAATCTTAAAAATCGCAAGAGATAAAGGCGTCACCTCCAGTGACTGGTTAGCAATTATTGTACTGAAATAAACCTTGATATTTGCACACTACCGTCGCCATAGTATAGATTATCATAAGTAAATCCAGCGAAAATATTTTTTAACTTGCTTATGTATTTATGCAGATCGACACTAAATTTGTTTGAAAATATGTAGTTTTCTCCCATGATTATTGTTCTTCGGTTGTATTCATTTACTTGATCGCGCTTAGCCAAATACGAGCCGGGTTCAAGATGATGCCCTGCAACGACTAAAGTATCAGAGCTAAGAGGAAATGTTAGTTCAACCCCCTTGATTGCCAAACCAACCCCATAGGGTTTTAAATCATCATAGTTTGGATGAAATAACGCTACAGGGTTATCGGAGGTAACAAATGAATCTGGCTCACTAGCATAGTAGATTTGATAGCTAAGTTGCGATAGTAGACTAATACTCTCAGGTGAAAAACCAACCTCTATCATTTTTTCTATAATTTTCCAGTTCGATATTTTGATGTTTAAAGTTTCGTCAATTCTCTTGGACTCAAACAACTGCTGAAGAACCTCAGGAGGAGAGCCAAACTTTCCAGATCGATACATAATCTTGAAAGTGTCCAAAATCATTTTTCTGTGGCTGTTTTCAATATACGTTGCAAATACAGGAATTCGATATCTCATTAAAGAAATTAATTCTGATAGTTCTCTTATTTGAGAACACGGAATGTCCTTTGAATCAACAATCGATTGAACTAATTTTGCTTGCTTTGATTCAATTGTTGAAAATAGCGATTCGATTGTTTTATGATCATGCTCCTGATCGTGATCCAAAGAATGATAATCGCGAATACAACCCGTATTTGTTATTGCCGGGCTGTAGTGTTTCTGGGATCCTTTTTTTTCAATCTGCCAGATATGAGGCTTCTTACCTTTTTGAGGTAATATTTTAAAACCCTCCAAATAAAACTGTGGCAGATAATGATGTTTTCCGTTTATTGCGATATATTGGGCAAATCATGGAAAACAAGCCAGGGTTCCACCACAAACTATCTTTGCCGTTTTATTTTCTGCACTTCAACTTACTCCAAATATCTATCCAATCAGATTTGTTTTTTTCTTGCTGGCTTAAAATCTGTTCAGTAATGGCCTGATGAACCGGCCCTTTGGCATCACTTCAATAATCCCGATTGCGGCCCTTACAATGTTTGTCAGTTTACGAGAAAGCCTCATTGTTATCAGTCCTTTTTCAAATGACAGTTTATCCATTGAGATCATATCCCAGTATCTTAGATTCATCAGATTTTTTAAAAATATTTCTCTTAATTCAGGTATCTTATTAAGGTCGATAGTATGTGTGCCATCAGGATTAACCGTGAGCGAATCCTGACTGAAAATACTATCTTTTAAACCATCTCCTTTATTGTAAAAAATGCTGATGACTGACAAACTAAACCAGAAGAGAATCTTTGAATAGTAATTATTTGCTTTTTCTATTTTCTTTTCACCAAATTTAAACGTAACACTTCTTTTGTTCTTGTTGAAGATAAAATGCTCAACCGTAAATGGCATCTTTATTACACCATCAAAAAGGTTTTTTTTAACTCTATTAAAAAAGAAGCCTTTCCATCTTCACAGAAAACACTGATCGACCGTAAGCCCCTGTCTTCAATAGAGACTTCACGAAGGTAATCATTGACAAAATCTTCCCTGACTTTAAGGACGCCATTGTCGACATCGAGTGATATATTTTTGCCAAGTCTGGCAAGTGTTTTCAAAAGTTCAATATAAGCAGGCAATTTTTCCCTGATCTCTTCAGAAACACCCTTCGCTCCCCTGCCTAATTTGCCCGCTATATCTTTAATAGACAACCTGCTGTCTTTCATTTTTATCAGCATACTCAAAAGACTCGGCATTTCATCTCATTCGATCCGCCCGGCCCAGCCGTTCGGACGGGAAGAATTCCAGTACTATTATCAGGTGATAGCCTTATTCGCAATGTCCCTGCGATAGTGAGCGCCGCCAAATGATATCTTACTTACCGCTTCATATACCTTTCTCTGCGCATCCTCTATACCGTCACCACAGGCAACAACGTTTAATACGCGTCCTCCATTTGTTATGATGTCCCCGCCTTCTGATTTCGTACCGGCATGAAAAACAGATATATCTTTCTGGTCCTTTAATAAATCCAATCCGATTATTTGTTTGCCACTTTCGTAACTACCGGGATAGCCGCCGGAAGCCATTACGACACAAACCGATGCCTGTGAATACCAATCCAAATCTACCTTGTCCAGCTCTCCTGTAATTGTAGCCAGCATAATCGGGATGATATCGCTTTTCATTCGGGAAAGTATTACCTGTGCCTCCGGGTCTCCAAAACGAACATTAAATTCCAGCACCATTGGGCCGGATGCTGTTATCATCAGACCAATATAAATGACACCTTTATAAGGTCTTCCTTCTCTATTCATTGCATGGACTGTCGGTACAAGTATATCTCTCTCTATCCGGAGATACAACTCATCCGTCATTATTGGAACAGGCGAGTACGCTCCCATACCCCCTGTATTTGGACCTTTATCTCCGTCAAAAACAGTCTTATGGTCCTGGGAACTCTCCATGGCAACGATATTTCTCCCATCAGTAAATGCAAGCAGAGAAACCTCTTCTCCCCTCAGACACTCTTCTATTACTACCTGATTTCCCGCGTTACCAAACACTTTATCCTTCATAATAGAGTCTATTGCCTGTAGCGCTTCATCATTCGTTTTGCATACAAACACTCCTTTGCCCTTACTTAACCCATCTGCCTTTACTACTATTGGCGCCTCTTTAGATGAGAGGTAACGCCTGGCCTGTTGATAGTCATCAAAACACTGAAAGTCTGCGGTTGGTATGTTATGTTTTTTCAAAAGACACTTTGAGAACACCTTACTATCCTCTAAGATTGCGGCTTTTTTATCAGGGCCAAAAACCTTCAATTCGTATTTACTGAAAAAATCCACAATTCCCTCTACTAAAGGAGCTTCAGGTCCCACAACCGTAAGGTCTATCTTCTCTTTAACAGCAAATTCACAAAGAAGGGCCGTCTGTTCTGCAGATATATTGATACATTCGGCAAGCTCTGAAATACCCGGATTCCCAGGCGCACAATATATCTTACTTACAAGTGGTGACTGTGCAATTTTCCAGACAATACTATGTTCTCTTCCGCCACTTCCAATTACCAACACCTTCATTATAAATTCAGCTCCTATTGGCCCATAAGGGCAGGTTGTAAAATTTTTCTTAGTACCTGACAAACGCTATTCTATTAATGTTAAATAATTTGAGCAAGTAAATTGTTAGAAGTATTAAATATCAGTAAATTTTTTATTGGAGAAATTCTATTGTCAATGTTATATTCAATGCGGGCTTGTCTATGTTCAGGTAAGAAACCAATCATAATAGTTTTTACGATCTAATAAATAATATTTAAATGAGTATTAAAAAGATTTTTCTTACAATTGGTATAGCTTTTTCTATATTCTTAATAACCCTTCCACTGATAAGTTACAAGTACCTTAAAACCGCAGTAAAGTCTGCTGCTTTTAATCATTTACTCACCGTCAGAGGGTTGTTAAAACATGAGATAGAAAATTATTTTCAGGAGAGATTTGGAGACATAAATGTCCTCTCCAGGAATCCGGTAATCGGACAAGCATTTTCCAGACTATCAAAGGCGTTTCACGCTTCAGGACTGGAAGGTGAACAATATGTGAAGATTTCTGAGCTTTATCATCCTTTGATGGAGTATTATTTAACCGACTATGGCTATGTAAACTTATATTTTGTTGATACCGATGGGGATGTGATGTATTCCATAATTAGAGAGGAATTTACGGGGACAAATTTATTAACCGGAAGATATAAACAATTCAGTATAGGTCAGATATACGCGAATGGTTTAGACGGAGTAGCGTTTGAGGACTATACATGGCATGAAGCCCTGGAAGAATTTACTTCATACTTTGCTGCCCCTGTATACGACGGACAAATGCTGTTGGGCGTTTTAATAATCGAAATCCCGTTTTCTCATTTGGATGCTATTATGACCAGGAGAGAAGGTTTGGGGGAAACCGGAGAAATGTACCTTGTAGGTGACGATAGCTATATGAGGTCAAATTCCAGGTTCTCTGAAGAACCTACCGTGCTTCAGAAAGAGGTGGATACTATAGCAACAAGAGAAGCATTAGACGGGATAGAAGGAAAAAGGATAATAGAAGATTATCGAAGAATCCGGGTATTGAGTGTGTATACACCGTTGGATCTTAAATTTGTCAATTGGGCATTACTGGTTGAGATAGATGAAGAAGAGGCGTTTGCAGCGGTTAATACTGTTGAAAAAAGAGTGACAATACTTGGCTCACTGATCGCAAGTATAACCTTCCTGTATATTTATCTGGTAACCAGAAGGAAGAAAATAGATATGATTGCTGAATCTTTAGAAGAAGAAGCCAACGCTTGAACACATACTGCTCAATCCATTATAGAATACGTAAAGCGAAATAGAATATGTTCCACTGTTTCAAGAGGATTCCAGGCTGGACTCCTCTTGAAACAGTGGTGTGTTGAACAAACCGAAATTAACAGTACGAATTATTCATCGAACGAGCAAACATTTTCTCTCTCTACTCAGCATAGCCTTATTTAATCGCTATATAACAGGCAATAAACCTAATCAGAACTTTTGTGAGTTTTATTTATTACTCTTTTATCTTCTTTGTTCGATTCTGTGTATATGCATCCTGAATCGCTATATAAGGGTCTATTTGATTCTCTACCAGACCCTCATAAGTATCTCCTTTATCTATGGAAATATCATTAACAGCAATATAGCCCTTGGCCCCTATAGTTGCATAAGGGCTGACGAAAGAGAGGAGCGTTACCGGATCAAGAACAGTATCTACTATAAGCCCAAAGGCATCACGGATGTTAGATGGGCCAATAAAAGGTAATTCAAGAAATGATCCTGGTCCCAGATCATAATTTCCAAGAGTCTGTCCAAAATCTTCATCCTTTAGATCAAGATGAAAGTATTTCTTTGCCGGGTCAGTAAACCCTGCTCCACCTATGGTGGAATTAATTAGAAAGCGTGAAAATTCTGTACCGGCACCCTTAAATTTCCCCTGAAAGATGCAGTTGAAAAAACGCCCTGGCATTCTGACATTTGTAAAAAAATTCCTGACACCTAATCGAGCGACTTCAGGTATGACTGTCTTGTAACCTTTTGATAAAGGCCTGAAAAAGTAATAGTATAATTTATCATTAAAAGTGAACATTGCCCTGTTATAAGTTTGAAATGAATCTTTAACTTTAACAAAAGTTGTTGCTTCCATTGATATGTCTACATAATCTATATCCCCATCGATATCACTAGTATTTGTAGCGTCACTACTCTTATCGGCTGCAACAGCATTAACACCACTACTCTTGTTTACAGCAGGTTGTGCCCTTGATGCAGTAACATCTTCTGCGAACAGTGAAATATTAAACGTGTACATTGTTAAAACAAAAAAACACATCAATAAAACCAATTTCCTCATCTGTAAACTCCTGTATTTATAGCGATCATTAAAAAAAATAATGTATTAAGAATATATTGTAAAATTTGCAAATATTTAATTCTATTATAATTACTACAACTTTAGTTCTCAAATTCTAGCAAAATACTTTCAAATTGGCTACGATAATTTTTGCCAGAATTACTCAAAGTATTTCTATACTATAGCAATAATAATACCAATATTTTACTTTCGCGTACAAAAGTGCACTGCAACACATAACACATTGTAATATAAGCTGTTACACCATAAAGAAAATCATATAGAAACAATGGCCTTGAATACTTGTTGCGAAAAAAGCGTAAAAACTGCGGCCCTACACACAACTATTTACCACCTAAAGCGAAATAAATGCATGTATCGAAAAAAAAGAGTAGCCAAGCTTTACGGCACATATCTATTTTCCAAAAGGCTTAAATGCTATTATCAATCGTGGCAGTAATGTCAATGCAGTGATTAGCGCAATAAACATGGCAAGACTGGTAAGAAGCCCAAAAAGAATCGTCGGAATAAAATATGATAAAACAAGGATAGAAAAACCGGCAATAATTGTGAGGGATGTATAGTACATCGCATTTCCTATACTTCCGTGACAACGATGCATTGAATTCATATAATCTCTGTCAACTTGATACTCTTCCTTGAACCTGTGAATGTAATGAATAGTATCATCAACTGCAATACCAATACTTATTGCTGCGATAGTGATCGTTATAAAGTCAAGCGGTAATCCAGCCAGTCCCATCACACCAAGAACCGCTATGGCAGAAATTATATTAGGTATAATTGCAATCAGCGCTATCTTTATTGAGCGAAATAATAATGTAAACATCACCATTAAAGCAAGCACAACAAACCCAATCGTTAATATCTGAGAACTGAAAAGGCTTTGAAGCATGTTATTATAGAGGACCATCATACCTGCCAGGTGATACTGACGCTTCTGTAAACCAAGTTTATTCTCCATATCAGACGTAATCTTTTTGAGCAGATTGTCCCTTTTTAAACCCTTCAAGGAATCTTTTATCCGCACAGTCAAACGAGCCTGGTTATCAGGAATGGATATATAAGGGGTAAGAGCCATATCTTTAAAATTGTCAGGTAATTGAGTATAAAGTAGTGCAAGCTGGAAATCGTCAAGAGGTTCTCCTTTAGTAAATTGCTCCGCAACCTTTAACATTGTCCCCAAAGATAAAACTTTTCCAATCTCAGGTAAACTATCAAGATAATCATGGACTTTCATAATTTTAGCCATTTTATCAGACGTGAACCAGTATTTGTCTGAATTATCCTCCTCATATAACTCATCAAATTCATCAAATTCACCAAATCCGTCATTCCCTTCAAACTCATCAAGCTCGTCAACTTCACCAGGTTCTTTGCCTGGTTCAGCAATTACATCGCTATTTGCAAAAGAAATATCGTTTGCGTTCTGGTCTGTTTGCTGGTCAGTTTCATTAAAATTCACAAGAATATCCAGGGGAGTCGTCCCACCAAGGTTCTGATCAATAACCTTTAAACCCTGATAAATCTCAGTTGACTCTCGAAAATAATCGATAAAACTATTTTCTACCGTCAGTCTTGAAACACCGGCAACTATCATCACTACCAGCAAACCGGTTACAATAAATACCGTTTTTGCATAATTCTGGGTTACGTTTGCCAGGAAACGAGTAAACCCACCACAAAACTGTCTGTCCTCTCTTGTTTTACCTTTAGGAAGTAAACAGAGGATAGCAGGAAAGAGAAAAAAAGTAACTACAAGAGATACTACAAGCCCGACACTCATCATAAGGCCGAAGTTAATAACGGGTAAAATATCACAAATCAGTAGAGAACCAAAACCGGCAACTGTCGTTAACGTTGTATACAGGCAGGGAATAAATTTCGAAAAGACAGTCTCCTTAACTAATTCCATTTGAGACCACTCCGGATTGTCTACCTGCAATTCTCTAAACCTGACAATCAGGTGAATAGTCAATGCCATGGTAATAATAAGCTGCAGAGAGATAAAGTTTGATGATATGACTGTCACCTCCCAACCAAAAATACCGAGAATCCCAATCATTGCAAGTACGGAGAGAGTACAACAGAGTACTGGTAAGACTATCCAGCAGATTTTTCTGAAAATAATTCCAAGAGCTACAATCAAAAAGATGATAATGCCGATTCCGAATACTTCAAGGTCATTTTTGACGAATGTGATCAGATCATCAGTAATCATTGAAATTCCGCCAAGAAACAACTCAGCATCCTCTCTATAACCATCCATTATTCTACGAACCGAGGCAATATCACTGTGCCTCTCTTTATCCATGCGGATTTTACACGCTCTATATTCACGATTAAGCGCCTCAAGTTCAGAATGCTCTGCCGGAGTGATTGTATTGGTGGCCAGTTTCTGCCGCAGGCCACCTCTCCTGGAGAGAATCCTGTCATACTCATCATCCTCAGCAAAATGGACCATCAGAGCAGTCATCTTCATATCAGTACTAACTAAAAGTTCCTGATAAATCGGACTATTAGCTATCTCTTCCCGTGCAAGCTGTAAATCAACGTTCGGACTTTCCAGACTCTTAATATTTGATATCAACTCCTTGATGGGAACAGGAGGATTTCTTAAAAGTGGTACGTCAAGGAGAGTAAGAACAGAAGATACACGCTTAATCTCTTTTAATTTATCTCGTAATGACGCAAGTTTAGCAAGGGTCTCAGGAGCAAAAATCCCTCCATCTGGCTTATATGTTATAAACATATAACTGTGTGAACCGTATGTTTTGCTTATTTTACGGTAATATTTGAAATCTTTGTCATTCTCCAGTATCAAAGAATCTGCTGAGGCATCTATCCTGAAGTGCCTCGCGTTATATCCGAGATATGAAAACACACCAACCAACACAATAATGACAATAATTGGTTTAGTCAAAATGTACCTGGTGTAGAAGTTAAGAAGAGATGATCGCATAACAGTTAAGTAGCTAAAGTAAGGTGAGAAACTATAAACGAGGATTGCTGTTACAACTCTTTATTTTCTTTTTTTTATTTTTCTCTCTCATTTTTGCCAGTAAATCTTCAACATCACCGCTATTGAGAATGTGGGTATACTGAGACCGGTATGTATGAACCAGACTGACACCTTCAATGGTAATATCGTAAACCTTCCACCCTTCTTTAGTATTGGACATTTTGTATAACATCGAATACTTCTTACCCTTTGACAGCAGGGTTGTTGGTATCTGGATCTTCTTTTTTTTCACCATAGTCGCAGGCTCAAAGACTACCTCTTCGTCGCTGAAAAGATCTAACTTGTCAACATAAAAACCCTGAAACAGTTCAGTGAACAGGTTTATAAACTCACCCTTCTGCTTGTCATTAAATGCAGACCAATGTGCTTTACCTATAGATAATTTTGCCATCAATGGAAAACTAAAGACTGTGTTGGTAATCTTAATGACTTTGGTTTTTTTCTGGTCCATTGTCATCTCTTTATCTAACATTATCGCAAACACTTTATCAACAGACGACTTTAATGTTTTTTCCGCATCAGTTTCAACTTCCGCAACTACAACTTTAGATAACAAGAGAAATAACAACATAAAACAAGAGATCATTTTCATAGTTTACACCTTTACCTTTAATTAGTTTTCACATTAGTTTCACGTATACGGTATATATCCTTATATCGCATGATTGTTCTTGAATACTACTGATTAAATTCTCAACCATCTTAACACATTCAAACGAGAAAAAGATACTCACAATTCTGTTTTTTATAATACATTTTAAACAATCCAATTAAATCATCAATAACTATTGTTGTCAAGAAAGGAAAAAAAGGATATCCAGACAAGCATTTAAAAATCATATAAAAAACAATAATGCTGCCCGTAAAACGTCAAAATCAGTAGAGAGAAAAACCTGATTCTTAACGCCACCATATTTTTGACCGCAGATATTCGATCCATTTGAGTATTTCATGCTCAACATTTACTGCGTCATTTATCATTTTATTAATGTCACTATCAGGAAATGTTGATTTTGTTCTTACTATTTCAAGCGAATAGATGCAAATCCTGACATTCTTTAATGAACGTTTGCAATTTGCTATATTTCCACATAGCGTATCTCTTTCGTATCCCATACCATGCCCTCCTGCTATTTTTGCAGGGACCATAGAAGACGCGGAAATGGCCTCTAAAACATCCTCATCAATATCAATTTCTTTACGGTTAGTAAAATACTTGCTTAGTTTAACATAAAGATCATAACTCTTTTTATAAGCAAAAATACTTTTTATGTTTTCAACATCTTCTTCTGTTGTTTCCTCATATTCTACAGCATTATCAAAAATTTGATTTATCTCATAAACAATGCATTCATCTATATCCTCACAATTTTCACATGATTCATCTTTATGGCCGCAATCTTCGTACTTATGGCCCCACCCCATCTCTTTCGCTATAAGGTTGTCACAATCAGGATCGTTATGTAACGTCTCAAACAACTCAAAGTATTTTGCGGTGCGAACATCAGCCTTCTGCAAGAACCTCTCCCAGTCTGCTTCATCCCAATCCTTGTTTTCGTAAAATTCTTCTTCTTTCATATGGAAGTATTTCCAAATTGTTATAATACTACTAAACAAAATATGGTGCCAGTTTCCCAAATAGGCCTTTAATAAATAAGCCAGTCTGGAAAATTGACACTACTGTTTAGATCAGGGAGTGAGCTTCCCATTTCTGCTTATAATGTTGTAGTAACAATCTCTCTGCATCGCCTCAAAACCCAGATCTTCTATTAATGAAATCATTTCCTCTTTACTCATACGATAATCCACCCCGGCAGCCCTTACCACATTCTCTTCAATCATTGTACTTCCCAAATCATTTGCCCCAAACTTCAATGCAAGTTGAGCAATCTTTGATCCTTGTGTTACCCATGACGCCTGAATATTTGGAATATTGTCCAGAAACAGACGGGAAACAGCAACTGTTCTGAGGTAATCAAATCCACCAATTTTAAAGCCTGTCATCTTCTCAGCAGATAAGAACAAGGCTGTATTCATTGGCTGGAATGTCCAAGGGATAAATGCCGTAAAGCCTCCGGTATCATCCTGTAATTGTCTGATCTTTTCAAGATGTACAATTCTCTCCTCCAGAGTTTCAATATGTCCGAACATCATTGTTGCCGTACTTTTTATTCCTGACAGGTGAGCTTCTCTCATTACACGCAACCATTCATCGGCAGAACACTTATACGGGCTTAATATACCTCTGCATCTGTCAGTAAGTATTTCAGCTCCACCACCGGGAATAGTATCAAGTCCCGCGTTCTTTAATAAGGCCAGGATTTCTTTTGAAGACAGATCATTCAGCTCCGAAAGATGCATTATTTCCGGAGGGGAAAAAGAGTGAATGTGAATATCAAACTTCTCTTTAATTGACGTTAAAAGATCGATATAAAATTCTATCTTCAAATCCGGATGCAAACCTCCCTGCATTAATATTTGTGTACCGCCAAACGAAATCGTCTCTTCAATTTTCTTAAAGATTTCATCTTTAGACAGTACGTAACCATCACTGTGATCATTATCTCTGTAAAAAGCACAAAACGTACAACCGGAAGTACAGACGTTCGTATAATTTATGTTACGGTCTACTACATATGTCCTGTATTGCTCGGGGTGGAGTTTCTGGCACAATCTGTCTGCTGCTGTTCCCAAACCTATCAAATCGTGTGAACCTATGAGGTTTACTCCGTCTTCGAAAGACAATCTTTTTTGAGAACAGATATTTTCAATCACCCTATTGATTGTAGAATTCAATCTTTACCCCATCCTTAACTTCTCCCATTTCGAGGGCGTAATTATAAAATGACTTAAGGCCACGAATTTCCTGCTCATCCAGATTATATTTAATCGACTCCTTGAGATACCAGAGACAACGCTCTTTTTTCATTCCCAGCCTGGCCGCTTCAACATCTGCGATTTCGTCTAAAGACTTAATTCCACACTCTTTTGCATCAATAATAAGTTTGCTGAGTCCTTGTAATCCGGATCCGGATTTTGCTACCCATACTGCGTAAACAAAAGGTAGCCCCGTTAACTCCTTCCACTCCTGTCCCAAATCCAAGACAATAAAACCCTCTTCCCGTACATTCATAGCATCGTCTCCAATGACAAGAAAGGCATCCGCGTATTCATTATAAATTTTCTGTTTGTCTTCCAGTACAATGTATTCCGGCTTCAAAGAGTACTTCTTGCCGAGAATAACTTTTGTAAGAACACACGATGTCATAGAATCTCTGTCCAGAGCAACAGTTCTGATTTTTTCAATTGAAGGCACTTTAATAAATAACTTCACACTTTCTACCAAACCATTTGAAGCGATGGCACTTCCCGGAATGATTTCATAACCGGTACTTCTAAAATATCCCACAGATGGCATTGAGATCAGGTCCAATTCATCATTTACAAGCATTTCCGGTAAAACCGACGGAACACCATACACGATATCTATCTGGTCTGCTTTTTTTAGAAAACCATATATAAATGGTTTCGCATTCATATATGGGACAACACCAATCTTCAATTTGTCCATTTTATTGAGTTTCTGTAATCCAAGTTAAAACCAAGTATTATATCTGTAAAGAGATAAGGAAGCAATGAGAAAGAGCAAATATTTATGGATTACAATAATTACAGGGCAAACCACCTGCTTTACCTGCATCCTGAGGTGATTCATATTCTACCAGATTTCCTGTATTATAGAGAACGGAACAATTCATTTTGTGATACACATTAGAGTCTTTTTGAGTAAATACATTATATGTTTTTCTTTCCAAAACAACTCCTTTATTTATGCCAGTGGAAGATGTTCTGTTTTCTCCTTTAGATTTGTCAGTCTTCAATACCTTCCGACGTTTCACCGTACGTACCGGACGTACAACATAGTAGTTGATATCATCGCTAATGTTACTCCAGTGCACGCTTCCGTTACCGAATTCTACGTCCCAGGCACCATCCGGCCCACAACTGTCGCCTGTCCAAATCCAACTTTGATTTATATCAAAAGCAGTATCTATATGCAGGCCATTAATCCTCTCACCCGGTTCTATTAAGGTTGCCGCTTCTTCTAAAGTCGGTAACCTCCAGTCATAATGGCCGGCATATCCTTTATTATTCAGTCTCTTTACCCATTTCTTCGCTTCTGACCATCCCATATATTTATCAGAGCCAGACTGGTGCCACATTAAGCCGGTTGCATTATCTATTACAACATTATCACCATTTAAATAACTTTTTTCATACTTATGTTTAATTGTACTGTAACCATAAAATCCCCATTTTTCATCACTACGAATTGAAATATATGGCATCGATTGTACTTCCGACACCGATAAATCAGAATAAAAAGAACGAAGCTCTACGTTTGATTCCTTAGCACCAATAACATCAACTATTTTACGTTTCTGGAGATCTGTTACAGGAGGCATTTCTGTATCTTCAACAATAAGCCATAGTTTTTCATTTTGCAGCATTGCCGAGGAGACTTCATCGCCTTTGAGCCTCTGTAAAATACCTGAACGCAACGGGCGCACAAAGCGAAAATTGAGGGTCGTATTCATCCATCCTACGCTACCTTTATGAAGCCGAACTTCCCACACACCTCTATTGATACCTATTGACCACACATCACTATCACCAGATTTGAAACTGTCGCCCGTCCATATCAATTTTTGTTTTTTATCAAATACAGAGTCAATGTATAGACCATCGTTATTCTTTGTCGATTCTAATAACGTTAAAGCCTCTTCTACGGTAGGCAATCTCCAGTCACTATATCCGGCATAACCTTTCTCGTTCAAATCAGTTAACCACGCACTTACTTTTTTCCAACCCAAATGTTTTTCAGAACCAGACTGGTGCCATGTTAAACCAGTAGAATGGTCCACTACAACCTGATCTCCATTTATAGTTTTTTCTTCGTAATTATGATTAACCGTACTGTGACCAAAAAAACCCCATTTTTTCACTTTTCGTATCGATTTATGAGGTAATTGTTGCACTTGAAAAGCCGTTAATTCAGTATAAGTCGAACGCAAGTGTATACCTGCTCCCTCTGTTGTCTGAATAATAGAAGAAGCAATAAAAATGAATATTTCTGCTAACGCAAATACTATTATTTTCTTTTTCATGCTATTTATTCATAATTAATAGGGAGGGTTATCATTTTTCTTCACAAAGAATGACAGGAAGGAGAGATGGATTAAATTCAGTAAAGCAGACATAGACCATCACATAAAGAAAACCAGAGAAGCTGTATACGATTGAAGGTTCTTCGCTTTGTTATAGAATAACAGAAACCCCGGCAGATTAACAAAATATCTTACAACATAACAGGAAGTTAAAGTACTATCCAATATATATCCAAATTAATTCTCAATCAAAATGATTTTTTTTGAGGTCAATCGAGAGATAGTTTCAGCGTAAGAGAGAATCACCTCTTTTTTAGGGTTTCTATCAAAATATAATTTGCCCAGCTCTTTACTGTTCAAACTCATCAGCCAATACCCTGCTCGAATTCCTTTACCCGTACCCCTTGCCGCTTCCCTCTGCATGGCAATAGTCTTACTATTACATACATTTTCCACTATAATTTCGTCTATTTTATCAAATTTAATTTTTTTTACCCAGATCTGGAAGAAGAATTTAAACCTGATGCAAATCTCCCCTAATTCTTTATCTACGACTATCTTTTTATCATAAAAGAGCAAAAAGAAACCAAGAAGAGGAAAAAGTATCAGTGTCCCAATAATAGCGAAAAAGAGGGCCTTATCTATAAATGAATTCGAATAGTAGAGAAGCCACAAATATATTGAAGCGGCTTTGTACATAATAAAAAAAACCACGCTTAGACCCAACATCATCACTCCCATTGCTTTGGGAAACCTGGAACGAGCCATAAGAACTTTGTTTTCATCTGTTTTCGTAATTTGTAATGTTACGACTAATCCCATAGACAGTTACCTTTCTTTGCGTGTTTTAACCGTGTAGATTTTAGCCGGTATCTAAAATGCGTCAACTAATTTTTAAAAAACATTGTTTTTTTATTTAAGAGGATTAGAATTATCACGTATCAGGAACACAGAAGCTGCGTATGGGGGTATCTGCGACACTCCCATTGCAAAAGGAGCCACAACTCCCTTTGTTTAAGGGGGATTAAGGGAGTTCTAATGAGCTGGCAAATATTTCTTTTGTGCCTGATACCACATGATATTTTTTCACGGACCCTAAATCGTGAGGAACTTAAAATCAATGAGTGAAATTACGTGGATTGAAGTAGATCTCAATGCGATTGAGCACAATCTTAAGAAAATTAAGAATAGAGTTGGATCGGAAACAAAAATCCTCGCCATTGTCAAAGCTGATGCATATGGACACGGTGCTGTCAAGGTCTGTCAGACTCTGGAACAAAATGGCACAGATATGCTTGGCGTGGCATATCCGGGGGAGGGGATAGAACTAAGAAAAAATAGCATTAATACACCCATACTTATACTGAACCCTGTTTTATCAGAACAGATAGAAGATGTTATACAACACTCACTTACAGCAACAGTAAGCAGTCTTGATATGGCTCATGAAATATCAATAACTGCAAAAAAATCTCAACGTAACGTAAAGGTTCACGTTGAGATAGATACTGGCATGGGAGGTGCGGGTCTTTGTCCCGACAAAGCTTTACATTTAATTAAAGCACTATTATTAATCGATAACCTGGAGATTGAAGGAGTGTTTACTCACTTCAACTCATCTGATGAAAGAGATAAATCTTTTACCTATGAACAAAATAGAAAATTTAAAGAAGTCATTAATCAGCTTGAAAATAATAAGATCATCATCCCATTAATACATGCCGCTAACAGTGCTGCAATACTAGATATACCTGATTCTCGATTTAATATGGTAAGGCCAGGGTTATTACTTTACGGTATATTCCCATCAAAACATGTATCAAGAAATATTGATTTGAAACAAGCCATGAGCTTCAAGACAAGGATAATTAACCTTAAGCAGCTCAACCCGGGAAGTGTGATTGGTTACGGCAGGACATATGAGATACAACGGCAGACAACCGTGGGGACAATACCAGTTGGCTACAAGGATGGATTCAACAGATGTTTTTCAAGCATTGCTAATGTGCTTATTAGTGGAAAGCGCGTCCCAATCATTGGCCGTGTCTGTATGGACAGGTGTTTCATAGATGTAACTAATCTTTCTGATGTAAAGATTGGAAGCGAAGTTTTACTACTGGGGACTCAGGACACCGAAACAATTTCAATAGAATCAGCAGCGAACTTAATAGGAACTATTCCATACGAAATTGCATGCAACATAGGAACAAAAACTCAAAAAAAGATGTATACATAAATACTTTCTACTGATATACTTAAGAAAGTCTTGACTTTTATTAATATTATGGTAATTTTAATGAATTTTGATAAATTCGTAATAGATTATGGCTCCTTTTATTGCACAGGAAAAAATATCTGAGATCCAGAGGTCTATAAATATAATAGATATAGTTTCTGACTATATTGCGCTTAAGCAAGCGGGAAAGAACCATCTGGGATTATGCCCGTTTCATCATGAGAAGACTCCATCATTCACCGTTAATGAAGAGAAACAGATATATAAGTGCTTTGGTTGCGGAGAAGGTGGGACCATCTTTAACTTTCTGATGAAACAAGAGTCTTTGACTTTTCCGGAGGCAGTTAATGTACTTGCAGAAAAAGCTAATATCAGAATTGATATAATTGGTAAAAAGGAGAAACATCAGGGTCCGAACATTTTATTTAAAGCTAATGAGCATGCAACACGCTTGTTTGTTGATATGTTATTAAAAACTAAGGAAGGTAAACGACCAAGAGATTATATTTCAAGCAGATCAATAAACGACAATTCAATCAGGAAGTTCAAGCTGGGATATTCTCCTAACCGTTGGGATTCGATATTAAACCTGTCAAAGAGATGGGGTATAGAAACAGAGTTACTTGAAAAAGCCGGGCTGATTATAAGAAAGCAGGATAAGTGTTACGACCGTTTTCGAAACAGATTAATGTTTCCTATTTTTGATTCTCAAAACAGACCTGTAGGCTTTGGAGCAAGGGCACTGGACAACTCATTACCAAAATATCTTAACTCTCCGGAAACACCAATTTTTAGTAAAAGTAAAACACTTTACGGGATTAATCTGGCTAAAGAGCCTATGAGAAAGAACCGGAAAGTCTTACTAATGGAGGGTTATACTGATGTTATAATAGCTCACCAGCATGGGATTGATTGGTCAATTGCAGTTCTCGGCACTGCGCTAACACGAGAACACGTGAGGATGTTAAAGCGTTATTGTGATAAGGCTATTCTTGTCTTTGATGCAGATACAGCAGGACAAAAATCTTCTGAAAAAAATTTGGATGTCTTTATAGAAGAGGATTTTGATGTAAATATTGTTCTTTTACCTGAAGGCTATGACCCATATGACTACATTGTTAAAAATGGTAAGCAGAAGTTCCTGGAACAAGTTGAAAAAGCATATGATTTTTTCAGCTTTAAAACAAAACTTTCAGAGAAAAAGTGGGACATGTCTTCAATTTCAGGAAGGACTTCTGCAATAGACGACATCCTATCAACCGTTATTAAAATCCCAGATATTTTGAAGCGTGATTTGACCATTAAGAGAGTCGCGGAAGAGATGTTTATTGATGAACTGCTTATTCGCAACCGTTTAAATACACTTAATGGTTCAACTAAGTTTAATGGTATAAAAAGAAGACAAACTGAGGCAAAACAGTCCCAGGATCAAATAGCAGGCAAATTAAATAAGACTAAATCAGCTGACTATCAGGTTGAAATGTCCATTCTTTGCTTAATGATCAACAGAAATGATTTAATAGAAAAGGTGGAGACGGAAATAGGCTTTGATAGTTTCAGAAACAACGAAATCCTGAGTATTGCGAAAAACATATCTGAAATATATTCTAATAAAGGGAAAGTTATATTAAGTGATATTTTCCCGATGCTAGATTCACCTGAGATGAGCAGAGAAATGGTTGATACAATCTCAAAACAGGAATCTTTGGAAGGGTGTCTTATCTCAGGAAATGCTGATACAGGGGAAAAAATGCTTAAAGAATGTATTCAGTATATCAGGAAGAAGAAAAACAGGAAGAGCCAGGAGCAGGCCAAAAAGAAAATGTCAGACTTGTACAGGTCACAAGGAAATAAACAAGAAGTTGACCAAATACTTGCCGGATTCCACAAAAAAAGTATTACTTTTCACTCTTTCAAAAAATCCGGATAAAATAACTTTCAGTACTTATTAAATAGGAGACTCTTTAAATGGACAAAACGAGTCAAAAGATTAAAGCACTTGTAATAAAAGGTAAGGAAAAGGGATTTTTAACTTACGAAGAATTAAATGACATTCTGCCGGATGACACTTTAACCCAGCCTGGAAAGATCGATGAAACATTGATAATGCTGGATGAGTTGGGTATAGATCTTATTGAAGAGTCTGAAATAGAGGCGCGTGATGCTGAAGATGACGATGATGATTCAAAAGATGATGCAAAATCTAAAATAAGTATAGTTGCAGGCGCTTCAGAAAAAATTGATGACCCAATAAGGATGTATTTAACACAAATGGGAGTCATTCCTCTATTATCACGGGACGAAGAGATAGCACTAGCCAAAAAAATAGAGATGACAAGAAAGAATTTTCATAGAAAAATACTTAAATCTGATTATTCACAAGAAGTATGTCTAAAGATACTGGATGATATCACTAATGGAGAGTTGCCTTTTGATCGTACCCTCGCAATTAATATCGAATTTGATAATCAGAAAGAAAAACTTCTTAAACAATTCCCAATACACTCAAAAGCATTGAGAACGCTTTTAAAGAAAAATAGAGAAGATTATGGTCAATTAAGACTTAAGAGGACTTCTGCAAAAGACAGGTACAGGCTTCTTAAAAATGTTAGAAATCGCCAGAGAAAAGGTTCTGCAATTATCGAAGAATTGTGCATACGCACTAAGAAACTACAGCCAATAATGAAGCGTTTGCAGGAAACTTCTTCCGGAATGAATAGTGCAAAGAAACAGATTTTATTGTGTGAAAAACGTGACAAGATGAAGGGTAAGTTAAAAGACCTGAAAGCCAAACTGAATGAATATGAAGATTTGATGCTTGAATCTCCTGAACGCTTAAGCCAACGAGTTGAATCCATCGAAAGAATTTATAGAGAGCATGAAATTGCTAAGAGGAAACTATCAAGTGCAAATCTGAGGCTGGTAGTAAGCATTGCGAAAAAATACAGAAATCGCGGACTCAGTTTTCTGGATCTCATACAGGAAGGAAACACTGGACTGATGAGGGCAGTTGACAAATATGAGTACAGAAGAGGTTATAAATTCAGCACTTATGCTACCTGGTGGATAAGACAGGCCATAACCCGCTCGATAGCCGATCAAGCAAGGACTATCCGAATACCTGTACATATGATTGAGACAATGAGTAAAATCAGAAACGTTTCTAAGAAACTATTACAAGAGAATGGTAGAGAACCTAGTATTGAAGAGATGGCAAAGGAAATAAAGATATCTGTGTCCGAAGCCAGAAGGGTGTTAAAAATTTCAAGACATCAAATTTCTCTAGACAGGACTGTGGGAGAAAGCGCTGATAGCGCTTTTGGTGATTTTATTGAAGATGATAAAGCAGAATCTCCTGTTTCTGCCGCCGCCCAGGAAATGCTTAAAGAGAAGATAGAAAGCGTACTGGACACACTTACTTATCGTGAACGGGAAATAATTAAACTCCGCTATGGAATTGGAGATGGATATACATATACTCTTGAAGAAGTTGGTAAAAGATTTATGGTAACTCGCGAAAGAGTAAGGCAAATTGAAGCAAAGGCAGTTAGAAAATTGCAGCATCCTATCAGAAGCAGAAAGCTGGAAGGGTTTTTAGATAGTGTCGGAGAAGGTAAGTAAATAACATATTTCACGGATACGGGAAGAGGTAATGATTGAAAAATTTGAAGTATTAAAAAGATTACAGTCGCTGAAAAATAAAATAAATGAATTAGAGGCATCTCAAGAACGCATGAAACAGGATGTCCAGAAAAAGAAAGACCAGATAGAGAACGAAAAAGCTGTTGCTGAAAAGAAACATGAAGAGAAAAAATCAGTGCAGAAGGAAATTGACAGAAAAGAACTGGACCTAAAAACTAATGAAGGGGAATTAACCAAGTATAATGTTCAGTTAAATTCTATCAAAACAAATAAAGAGTATTCTGCTTTAGTTTCTGAAATAGGTAGCAAAAAAGCAGATATGTCGATATTAGAGGATGAAATCCTGAACACGATGTCAAGATTGGAAACAACAAATCAAGAGTATGAGAAAGCAACAGAGCATCTAAGGAATGAAGAAGAAAGCCTGAAAAATCTTATAAAAAGTGTGGATGCTGAGATAAAGGAGGCGGATGAAGAGATTGAAAAGGTTAAGAAGGAACAGGAAAAGTACATAGACTTATTAGATGAACACTCACTAAAGCATTATAACCGGTTATCAAGTATAAAAGGTGGTAAAGCTATAGTGCCGGTAATTGGCAATGTGTGTGGTGGCTGCTTTATGAATATCAGAACACAAACATTAAACGCTCTTATGAGCAGTAAAGATCTTGTTTTCTGTCAAAGCTGCAGTCGAATACTCTATCTTGATGAAAATAACGATTAAGAAGCAGGCAGGATGACCGCTTCAATTATTATTCATATGTCTAATCGTTGAAGAGGAAAGTCCGAGCTCCATAGGATACAGCGCTCTGTAACGCAGAGTGGGAGTGATCCCAAGGAAAGTGCCACAGAAAATATACCGCCCTGCGTGAGAGGCTGAAAGACCATCCACAGGGTAAGGGTGAAAAGGTGGGGTTCAATATAGGACTTAATGTAAGAGCCCACCGCTCTCTGAGTGATTGGAGAGGCATGGTAAACCCCGCTGGGAGAAAGGCTAAATAGAGAGGAATAAAGTAATCCGCTTTTAAACCTCCGGGTAAGCCGCTTGATTCCGATGGTAACATCGGAACTAGATTAATGGTCATCGAAAACAGAACTCGGCTTATGGCCTGCTTCAGTTCTTATATAATGCTAAATCATAGATAAGACATTATCATTTAGCATTTTTTTTATTTTCTAACTTTTTTTAAAAGGACCAAGTGTTATGAAGAACATAGCTTTTATATTTGGTACAGTACTTGTTACTCTCAGTATGATTAGTAACAATGCAGTCTTTGGTTCAGGTGCTAAGTTGAATAAAAAGGTGGTGGCAGTGGTAAATGGTAGCAAAATAAGCCGTGATACACTTGCCAACGTACTGATAAATATATACGGAAGCGAAGGTCTGGAGCGTATAATAAGAAGAACTCTTGTAAAACAGGAAGCAAAGAAACGTAATGTTACGGTAACGGAAAAGGAAATTGCCGAAAGGATTGAATTACATATTAATGGCCAAATTCAACAACAAATGAAACAAGGCGGCTTGAAGGACGAGCAAGACCTTAAACGTGAACTTGAAAAAGCTGGTATGACCCTGGAGCAGTATAGAAAAAACATATCCAAGATGTTTAAACTTACGCATGGCCAGGTCGAAGCTGAGTTATTAGCTGAGAAAATTATAGAGCAAACAGTGAAAATTACAGACGATGAACTGCATGAAGTTTTTGAAGAACAACTTGGAGAAAAAATTCTTGCCAGGCAGATTGTGTTTCGTACTATGAGAGATGCGGAAAGCAACCTGGAAAGGCTTAAATCAGGAGCAAATTTTGAGTCACTGGCAAAGAAGGAATCTATTGATAGAAATTCCGCTTCTCGTGGCGGTAAAATGCGTCCCTTTGGTCCGCAAGGGGTTATGGGAAAAGCAGTAGCAAATTTAAAAAATGGAGAAATCAGTGATATCGTAAAGACTGATAGTGGATACCATATCATTAAGCTTGAAAAACGAATACCGAGAAGCACTAAAAAATTCAGTGAAGTAAAAGACGATCTCGTAAAGCTTGTCACTGTGCAAAAAGTACAAACCAGATTAAATCCATGGCTTATAAATCTTGCTGAAAGTGCAGAGATTACAAGGAATCTACCCGAATAAAAATCAGAATCCTTGATTACATCCAATTATTATGTAGAGATTTTTACATTATTTACATGGTCTTGTACATAATCATTCAGTGCTTCCATTGCAATTAAATTTGCTATACGTTTGTTTGCACAAACCTTATCTGCTTCATCCGTAAAAATGGTGACTAAATCCATTATCGTAAAATGCGTACCATCATGGATATTTACTATATTTGTATTTAGTCTGTTGGTTCTAATCGTATTTGTCATCCTGGCATCATCTGTATCATCGCTTAAGCTGTAGTATAAATTTTCTAACATAGTCTGTTCTCTCCTTTTTAGATAGATTATAACAATCTCTTTGACGCATATACACAGCAACAGAGATGCCGTTACACACTAATATTATTGTACTATTTTTTTGTTTTTTTAAGTGCTGAATTTTTAATAGTTTATGGATTGTAAAAAACCATAAACTTGATTTTATCGATTATATATTGATATGTCTTTGTTTAAAATTTATACTCTTTCTGCCTGATCAGTCTCGATATAGATATGCCTTACAACCCTTACACAAATAAAATCAGAAATTTGATTATATAAATAACGATATTTTAAGTCTTTGAAAATTAAGGATTTAGCCTGTTATTTTAGTTGACTGCATACTTGTTATCGTTATAATGTGCTTTTTAGAAATGAATATAATAAATAATTTTTTTTCAATAGAGTAAGTAATCTAATTAATAATGCTCTATTATAAATAAATATGTCAAAGACGGCGGCAATTATTCCTGCACGATATGCATCGACCAGGCTTCCAGGTAAATTAATTAAAAGCGAAGCCAGTGAACAAACAGGCAAGTATCTTATTGAACATGTATACAATAAAGTAATGGAAGCGGAAAAAGTTAATGAGGTTGTTATAGCGACAGATGACGAACGCATAGCTGAAGTGGTAAGGAGCTTTGGTGGATGTGTCAAAATGACGTCTATAAATCACTCTTCAGGAACAGACAGAGTTGCAGAAATAGCATCAACTCTTGATGTTGATTATGTCGTGAATATACAGGGAGATGAGCCGGATATTAAAGGGAGTATGATAGACGATTTGATTGACGCAATGTCTGGGGAAAAGGAAGCGGTTGTTTGCACATTTGCAAACACGATAAAAACAGTTGATGAGTTCGTTGACCCAAATGTGGTAAAAGTTGTAATAGATAAAGATAATTATGCATTGTATTTTTCCAGGGCGCCAATACCTTTTATCAGAGATGGAAATATTCATTCAAACTTTTCCATTGCAGAAGAACAAACCCTGGATGAAGTTTATTACGGAAGCAAAACATCATTTCATTTTTTAAAACATCTTGGTATATACATGTACCGTAAGGAATTTTTAATGGCATTTTCCAGCTTACCAATACCAGAGGAAGAAGAACTGGAAAAGTTGGAACAACTCAGAATTCTCTTTAATGGATATAAAATTAAAGTTGTCGTTACACCCTTCAACTGTGAGGGTGTAGACACACCAGAAGATTTCGAACGGTTTCTGGAGAAATATCGTAATGATTCTGTGTAATCTGTGGTTAATTTAATAGAGGTTTTTTATGACAAAGCATATATTTGTTACAGGTGGTGTTGTTTCCTCTCTTGGGAAAGGCTTAAATGCCGCGTCGATTGGCATGCTTTTAGAAAGTCATGGCCACAATATCAGTTTGCAAAAATTTGACCCCTATGTAAATGTAGACCCTGGTACGATGGGCCCCTTTGAGCATGGAGAGATTTATGTTACCGAAGACGGGGCAGAAACCGATCTTGATCTGGGCCATTATGAACGATTTACAAATGCAGTAACAAATAGGGATTGTAATTGTACTACAGGTTCAATTTATTACTCAGTGATAACAAAGGAACGTCAGGGAAAGTATCTGGGAAAAACCGTACAGGTAATTCCACACATAACGAATGAGATAAAAAATTGTATCAGTAAGCTGGCGACAACCGACACGGATATAGTAATCTCTGAGATAGGAGGTATTGTAGGGGATATTGAGAGTCAACCATTTGTAGAAGCAATTAGACAATTCGGTCGTGAAATAGGCAGAGAAAATGTTCTGTATATACACCTGACGTTGATACCTTATCTGCGTGCGGCAGATGAGATAAAGACAAAACCAACACAGCATAGCGTTGGCATGTTGCGACAAGCTGGAATTGAACCGGACATTCTGATATGCAGGACCGAAAAAGCTCTTTCCGATGAAATAAAAGAAAAACTTTCTCTTTTCTGTAATGTAGACAAAGAATCAATTATTGAGGAGCAAGATGTAAAACCATATCTCTATGAAATACCTCTGCTCCTCGTTAGAGAAGGGCTTGACAAAATAATATTAAAGAAACTCCATTTACATTCAAACGGAGACCACCTTGACAGATGGCTTAATATGTTGAATATACTGAAGAATGCACAGACTACTATTGAAATAGCTCTCGTTGGTAAGTATATCGCACATCAATCTGCTTACGAATCTATTTATGAGGCATTAACACACGGAGGTATCAGCAATGCGGTAAGGGTAAAAGTGAGAAGAATAGAATCCGGAGACATTGAAAAGGAAGGTGCTGAAAAACATATTCAAGGATGTAACGGAATTTTAATACCGGGTGGATTTGGAGAAAGGGGAATTGAGGGAAAAATAGAAGCGGTAAGATATGCGAGAGAAAATAAAATACCATATTTTGGGTTATGTTTAGGTATGCACTGTGCGTCTATAGAGTTTGCACGAAACGTTTGCGGCTTGAAGGATGCGAACAGTACAGAAGTCAATGCCAACACACCGGAACCAGTCATATGCCTATTAGAAGAGCAGAAAAATATTGAAAAAATGGGAGGTACCATGAGATTGGGCGCACAAAAGTGTAAACTTGAGCCAGACACCATTGCCCAAAAATGTTACGGTCAGGAAATTATTTCAGAAAGACACAGGCACAGGTATGAATTCAACAATAAATATAGAGATATTTTTGAAACTAAAGGAATGGTTTGCAGTGGTCGTACTATAGACAACGAATTGGTAGAGATAATAGAACTGAAAGACCATCCATGGTTTGTAGCCGTACAATTTCACCCTGAATTTAAATCTAAACCAACAAATCCTCACCCACTATTTAGCGAATTTATTAAAGCTTCGATAGATAATGGAAATAACAAATTTTAAAAAAACTTAAAATAATTAAATGGAGACAGAATAATGGATGATGACGGAAAATTGAAACAGTCGGGTTCCGATATAGATAATGAAGTATACGATACAGAACAATCAACAACTACAGAAAAAAACTTACCGAAAATCCCTGAGGCGAGTTTTTCCCTATTTATATCAAGCCTTGTTACTCAAGCATTAATAAGCATGGGAGAAGTGGACAATCCTTTTAGTAAAACAAAAAACCAGAATCTTGATCAGGCGAAGTTTACGATTGATACATTACAGATAATTAAAGACAAGACTTGCGGAAACCTTGCTGATGAAGAAGAAAAGTTGTTGGATACAGCTCTCTATGATTTAAGAATGAGGTATGTTGAAAAGTCCAAGTAATTTATTATTCCTGGATTAATTCAATAAGGCGTTTTGCCAGCTCTATATGACCCTTTTCTTCATTTCTTATCGATTGCAGAATATTGATTGCAGTTTCGTCTTCCAGTTTCTCAATACAGTCGTCATATACTGTTTTGGCATCTTTTTCAAATTGTAAAATTCTCTCGAAAATATCAAAGAGTGCTTCTCTAGAATACACTTTTATCACTCTCCTGGACATGTTGTATTAAATTCTCTACCATGGTCTTATGTCTTTGACAATCGCCGCTTAATTTATTCGTTATGTCACTTAACATCTCTCTTTTATCATCATCCAACCATTTGTAATATTTAAGTGAGTTAGCCGTATAAGTGTAAAAATGCTGAGCAATATCATCCTCGGTATCCAGAATATTATTTAAAATTTCTATAAATTGTTTCTTTTTAATCATAAGACAACTATAAACATTTGAAATAAGTACCTTTGTTAAATAAAATAGACTATAACAAACTGCCTTAATATAAAGCAAGCTTAAAAAAGCCCTATGACTTATCCATTTTTTGCCAGAAAAGATATAGACGGATTTTTTGGTCTCGCCATTGACAATCTTGTACAACTTATACTCATAGTAAGTCTCTGCAAGATGTTATGTGGTATGCCGGATGAACTCATCTTTGGAGTAATACTCCCCGGTGCTGCTATTTCAATATTATCAGGAAACTTTTATTATTCGTGGCAGGCCAGAAGACTGGCAATCAGTTTACAGAGGGATGATGTAACTGCATTACCTTACGGGATCAATACGGTCAGTCTTTTTGCCTTTATCTTTTTTATTATGGCTCCGGTTTATGATGACACCAGAGACCCATACATGGCGTGGAAGATTGGTATGATTGCCTGTTTCCTGAGCGGAATAGTAGAGATGCTGGGGGCACTGATCGGAAGTTGGTTGAGACGCGTTACACCAAGGGCTGCTCTCCTCTCTACACTGGCAGGAATTGCTATTACCTTTATCTCAATGGATTTTGCATTTAAGATATTTGATAAACCGATAATAGCCTTATTTCCACTTGCGTTCATACTTGTCCAGTATTTTTCGAAAGTAAGATTCCCTCTGGGTCTACCGGGAGGACTGATTGCTATTGGGATTGGTACAGGATTGGCGTGGATAATGGGTTATATGGATAATACAAGTATTGTGAACAAAGATGATTTTTTCCACTTTACACCACCTCTTTTTTGTGGTGGAAGCATGATAAACCTGATTCAAAGCAAATACTTACTGCAATATATTTCTATTATTATTCCGATGGGAGTCTTTAATGTAGTAGGATCTTTACAAAACCTTGAAAGCGCGGAAGCAGCAGGAGACAAATACGATACATTTCCATCTCTCCTGACCAATGGGATTGGTTCTGTTATTGCCTCGCTATTTGGCAGTTGTTTTCCTACAACAATATATATTGGTCATCCAGGCTGGAAAGCTATTGGCGCCAGAACAGGATATTCTATCTTAAACGGCCTCTTCGTTACCATCATTTGCTTAAGCGGATTTATAACCGTTATTCTGAAAATAGTTCCCCTTGAAGCTGGTATA
This sequence comes from Candidatus Scalindua japonica, assembly GCF_002443295.1. Taxonomy (NCBI): domain Bacteria; kingdom Pseudomonadati; phylum Planctomycetota; class Candidatus Brocadiia; order Candidatus Brocadiales; family Candidatus Scalinduaceae; genus Candidatus Scalindua; species Candidatus Scalindua japonica. Next base: position 27,146 of record NZ_BAOS01000013.1, read on the forward strand.
GGAATCCTGCTGTGGATTGGGGTCGTAATAGTCGCTCAGGCATTTCAAGAGACGCCAAAGCATCATGCCATGGCAGTTGCCATGGGGCTCTTCCCCGCTATTGCCGCATGGGGGTTATTAATGGTTGAAAGCACTCTTAGATCAGCAGAGACTACACTTTTCATGATCGGTAAGGATGCGTTTACCAATAATCTGGCAATTCACGGAATGATATCACTTGAAAGAGGATTTATATTTACATCTATGATACTGGCTTCCATCTCTGTCTTTCTAATCGAAAAAAACTTCTTAATGGCATGTATCTGGTCGCTGGGAGCAGCGTTCCTCTCCTTCGTAGGTGTTATACACGCATATGAACTCACACCCAAAGGCGTTGTCAGTGTATTCGGATGTGGAGCAGCAAGCGATTTTGCTATAGGCTATTGTTCGTTTGCCATATTGTTCATAGCCATGCATTTCTATATTCATGGTAATGAACAAAATTAATTACTTAATTGGTATTATCTCAGCCCTTCGGTTTAATGCACGCCCTTCCGGAGTATCATTATCCGCAATTGGCTGTGTATACCCAAGACCTATTGTCGTAATTCGAGACGGATCTATACCCTTACCAACCAGATAGTCCTTTATTGCCTGAGCCCTTTTGCTGGAAAGGTCCATATTGTATTTCATTGAACCGATATCGTCAGTATGCCCCTCGATTCTTACCTTCAACCCGAGATTTTTTTCAAAATATTTTCTATATTATCCAGGTTTGAATTAAACTGTTGTTTTACACCCCATTTTTTATAATCAAATTGCACCCCCTTGACCACCCAGCAACCTCTATCATCAACGATAGCACCTATCGGAGTATTTTTACATTCATCACTATTATCATTAACCCCATCTCCATCACTGTCTATCTGACTAACTTTCTGGCATCCATATTGATCTACCACTACACCACTTGGCGTGCCTGGGCACTTATCAAATTCATCATACACTCCATCCCTGTCACTATCTTTCCGAATAATTTCAGGACATCCAGATTTATTAACCACCATGCCAACCGGCGTACCGGGACATTTATCAAACTCATCATACACCCCATCTCTGTCGCTATCTTTACGAATAATTTCAGGACATCCAGATTTATTAACCACCATGCCAACCGGCGTACCGGGACATTTATCAAACTCATCATACACCCCATCTCTGTCACTATCTTTCCGAGTAATTTCAGGACATCCAGATTTATCAACCACTACCCCAACCGGCGTACCGGGGCATTTATCAAACTCATCAAACACCCCATCTCTGTCACTATCTGACCTTCTAACATTTCTGACTTTAGGACAACCATGCTTATCCACCTCAATTCCGGCAGAAGTACCTGGACAGTTATCAATACTATCAAAAACACCATCTCCATCACTATCTAAATTACGGCCTTCGCCAGTTGTAAGAAATACCTGTTTTACAATATCAATCATATCTTCTCTGGTTTCAGTACCATCAATAGATGCAGAAAAACCACATTTGATCTCACTGGCAAGTTCTTTCCATAAAAACCTTGCCCTCAGGGTTGTTTCCTACCCAAACCGTATAAAACATGTCCCTTTCCCATAACGGTTTTCCAAGGCCCTTGCCTTTCCACGAGGATCACCTTCCAGATTCATACCATCACTTATAAAAATTACAGCACTATCACCTTGAACAGACCCCAGGGCAGCACTGACAGCTTTAATAGCGCGTCCTGCAGGGCTGTTACCTTCAGCAGAAAAACTCAGGCTATTCAAGCTTTGTTCCAAGCCGGATCTGGAGTAAGTAGTCGGCCCATATACAATCTCTGTCTGCCTCTTCAACTGATTGATTCCACGACCAAATGTCATGAGAGACCCGTTGATATCCATTTCAGGCATAGTATTATTCATACGCTTTAGAAAGTCTATAGCTACTTTAAACTTTGGAACTTCTCCTTCGTTGTTATACGGCATACTCATAGATGTTGAAGCATCAAGTATGATAAAAAAGTTGTCAATTTTCGGTACATATTCCCCCATTTGAAACGCTTCATCAAGATTATCACGGCGTGTTAAAAAATTTGGCTGAAATTGAAAACAACCTGTCAGTAACGAAACTAAAACTGTTAAAGAAAAGACAAATAAACGTTTTCTATTCATAATTAACCTCAAAAAAATAATCCCTGACACTTCCGGATATTCAGATAAAGATAAAATATAAAGGGTGATTAATTATTGTGGCTTTTCCTTTATGTTAAAAAGTGTACCATCGAACATGTTTTAGAGGAACAAGCCAAAAGATTAAAGTGAAAGATAACTCATGCAATGTGAAAAATCAAGTTTAAAGAGAAACAACTGATGTTTCATACAAGCACAAGTATGTTTTACAGGTCTTTTACTTACGAATCTGGCCTGTACCGTGGATAATATATTTGTATGATGTGAGTTCTTTCAGACCCATTGGGCCACGGGCGTGAAGTTTATCTGTACTGATGCCAATCTCTGCACCCATTCCGAATTCAAAGCCATCAGTAAAGCGTGTAGAGGCGTTAACATATACCGCTGCGGAGTCTACCTCATCGACAAATTTCTTAGCATTGGTTTTGTCTTCCGTTATTATGACATCAGAATGTGAAGACCCGTAGGCAGAAATATGTTCGATTGCATCATCGATAGAAGAGACAACTTTTATGGAAAGTATCTTTTCTAAGTACTCTGTTGACCAATCTTCATCAATAGCCAGTTGTATTCCAGGTACAATCTTACAACTCTTTTCACATCCCCGCAACTCTACAGCGGCATCTGACATACCTTTACAAACATCAGGAAGAAATGTCCCGGCTAATTTCTCGTGTACCAGCATAGTCTCCATAGCATTACAGGTACCCGGCCTCTGGAGCTTTGAGTTCAAACAGATTTCTCTTGCCATGTCCGGATCAGCGAACTCATCCACGTAAACATGACACACGCCTTTATAATGTTTTATAACCGGAATGGTAGAATTTTCAACAACGTTTCGTATCAGGCCCTCACCCCCTCGTGGAATGACAAGATCCGCAAATTCATCTGCCTTTAGAAGATACCCGACAGCATCCCGATCAACAGTTTCAATGACTTGAATAGCATTTTTATCCAGACCAACCTTTTCCAGGGCAGAGCTTATTTGCCTGTATATGGCAATATTCGAATGTATTGACTCCTTACCGCCACGAAGTATTGTTGCGTTTCCTGTCTTTAAACAAAGTGACGCTGCATCTGCTGTAACATTTGGCCGGGATTCATAAATAATGATAATAACACCGATGGGAACTCTGATCTTTTGAATCTCAAGGCCATTCGGGCGTACAACCTTTTCTATTATTTCACTAACAGGATCAGAGAGATTTATCACCTCTTTTATACCTTCAGCCATAGCTTCTATACGCAGCTCAGTCAGTTTCAATCTGTCTATCATAGCAGAAGTCAAACCATTTTCCTCCGCCGCCCTTAAGTCTTTTTCATTCTCGGCCATCAATATCTCTTTATTGTCAATGAGATTGAGCGCCATCTGCTCCAATGCGGCATTTTTTATAGAAGTATCAGCAATTGCTGTCTTTCGTGAGGCAGCCTTTGCATCTCTAACAATTTTATCTATATAAGCTTTAACGTTCATATTTATAAGAAAACAGTAAAAAAAGTGTGGCTATCACTATCATACCTAAAGGTACTTGCCACGGAAACGGTCCGTCAAATAAAAATGCTTCCAAACCACGAGTTTCAGTTGACCTCTCAGCATTGTCATTATCAGGATCTGAAATATTAAATTTATATTTTTTATACGTCACTTCCCCTTCTCTAGTATATCCATATTTATCCCTGGCTTCTCTCTCGACCTGTACAGGATCATCAACAAGTGCCTTATTTTCCTTTTTAAGCCTGTCGTTTTTTTCTCTTAAATACTCGACCTTTTGTGTAAGAATTTTTTGCGTTGTTTCAAGTTCCCTCCTCTCCTCTCTTTTCTGTGTGATGATAACAGAAAAAACAATTATTATTGAGGTTACTATAGAAAAGGTTAGAAGGAAGCGCTTTAGCATGTATTGGGGTTACTAAAGATTATTGCTAAAAAAATAGTTTTACTTTCAGTTTAGTTTCTTACTATAGAATAATTACCCGGTCTTTTTATCTGGGCGACCATCTTCACACACCCCGAATTTTTGAGATCTAAGGCCCGTTCATGAGTTTTTAATAACCTTAATGCCCATCTCTTCTCACTTTTGCGAATACCAACCATACTGTAAAAAGAATCCACAACGTAAGTCTCACATCAATCTACTTTTTCTTTAATAAAGATGCACCATAAACTGCCTTGTCCCCAAGCTCTTCCTCTATCCTCAACAATTGATTATACTTGCATATGCGGTCTGTTCTTGAAAGCGACCCCGCCTTGATTTGCCCGGCATTGGTTGCCACTGCAACATCAGAAATAATAGTATCTTCCGTTTCTCCGGAACGATGTGATATGACCGTGGTGAAACCATTTGATTTTGCCATTTCTATCGTCTGCATAGTTTCTGTCAGTGTGCCTATCTGATTAAGTTTGATTAATATTGAATTGGTTATTCCCAAATCAATACCTTTCTTCAATCTATTTATGTTCGTCACAAATAGATCATCTCCAACGAGCTGCACTTTATTCCCAAGTTTTTCCGTTAACGCCTTCCAACCATCCCAATCATCCTCTGCAAGACCATCTTCTATCGAATAAATGGGGTAGTTAGAGATCAGGTCTTCATAGAACGAAATCATACCTTCAATAGATTTCTCAGGATCAGCCTCAGCCTTTAACACATATTTTCCATCTTTATAAACTTCATTAGCGGCTGTATCCAGCGCCAGTAATACGTCCTTACCTGGCCCATAGCCGGCATTATTTATAGCTTCCATTATAGTCTCCAGGGCCTCCTCGTTACATTTCAGCTCCGGAGCAAATCCGCCTTCATCACCTACATTTGTATTATACCCCTTGTCGCTGAGTATCTTTTTTAAACTGTGAAAGACTTCTGCTCCAATTCTTAAGGCGTCCTTAAAGCAGCCAGCCCCTACCGGCATGATCATAAATTCCTGTATATCAAGGTTATTATCAGCATGCTCTCCACCATTAATAATATTCATCATTGGCACAGGCATAATGAAGTCATCTCTGTTTTCAATATAACTATACAACGGTTTATTTAGCATACTTGAAGCCGCTCTTGCGACAGCAATAGAGACACCCAGAATGGCATTAGCGCCCAGGTTGCTCTTATTTTCCGTACCATCAAGTTCTATCATAAATTTATCAATTCTTTCCTGTTCGGAAGGGTCCATACCCTTTATCTTCGGACCTATTACTTCTATAACATTATTAATGGCATTGGTAACACCCTTTCCCATATATCGCCCTGGATCGCCATCTCTCAGCTCACAGGCTTCGTGACGCCCTGTAGAAGCTCCTGAAGGAACAGCCGCACGACCAATGGTACCATCATCCAATACTATATCCACTTCAACTGTAGGATTACCCCTGGAATCGAGTATTTCCCTAGCAGCAGTTTTTTCTATCTTTGCCATAGCTAATCTCCTGTAAGTTAATATGAGAGTTTAATCCTGGTTTATAACAAATATGAACAAAACCTGTCAATTACAAATAAATACTTTACAAACAGTTTTGTCAACAATATGTAGTACCCGTTTCCCGGTCTGAATGACCCGTCTGAATCGCATAGCCTGGCGGGCAAGTCTGGCTGGTCAAACGGGCTTATATATGAAGACCGTTTGAAAATCTTGCCCTACATCAAGAACCAGACTAACTACAATCGCACAAATCATGTTCTGGATATATTAAAAGAAAGAGATTCAAGCCCTCTGCACTTCTGATCCGTGGAAGAGTATGTTTTCTTATGATTATTGCAAATTTACCAAACTTTCAAAAATGCAATGTAAATCATCTTGACTTAATAGACAAAACTTATAAACTACTGTACTGTAGCGTTTAAAAAATGGGTAGTAACAGAAATATATTTCAGGCTTGATTTACAAAATTTTATTATATAAGATCAGGGATGTGAACCATGCTCATACTAACCAGAAGATTAGGCGAAAGCATCTTAATTGAAAATAATATCAAGATAACCGTTATAGATATTAATAAACAGCAGATAAAATTAGGGATTGATGCGCCAAAGCACATCACTATCAACAGGGAAGAAGTCGCCAAAAAAGTCAAAGATGAAAACAAATTATCATCTGCATCAACGACAATTAATATTCCAAAAAAGTAGTTTTAAAATTTAGCGCACAAACATATCCTGAAAATTAGAAGGTAATCTTGTATCTACTGCAGTCTCTCTACACCTAAAAACACTGCCATTTTCAAAAAAGCCCTGCCAAGAAATGATCGCTTCATCTCAATCGCCTTGTAATTGCAGACCTCATCACAGCAAAAACAGCCAATACATTTATCTTCATCTACTATTACTTTACCTTCAGGCGCTGACATTGCTTTCGCCGGACAGTTTCTAATACACTCATAACATCTTGTACAATTTGGTTCATATACTGTAGAGACGCATGAGCAGCTATTATCAAACATTTTTGCAAGCAGAAAATCAGGAATATAGTTGGATGCAAAATCCTGTGCGGAACTGGACGGTTTTTTAAAATCATCAACTTTAACCTTGCTTATTTCCTCACCTGAAACATCTATCTCGTTCAAATCTGCAGTACCAAGCTTTCTGTCATGCGCGTACTTGATTATAGGCACTTTTACAGGATCAAAGCCAACTACCGTGCTAGCCACGGCATCCAATGCGACACCATCATAACCGGCAATTATTAACCCTACCTTTCTCGGATCTCCTGCATTAGGTCCGTTGCCCTCCATCCCGATTACCGCATCCATAATCGTGATATGTGGTTGGACCATCTCAAAAACATCAACCAATGCCTGGGCCATTGATCTATTTTTTGGCGCCAGAAGATGTACATTTTTTTTTCCGTTAGCAGGTATAGAACCAAACATATTCTTGATAGCGCCTGTGTATCTTGTAAGGCCGTGTGTTTTCAGTTTAGGGACATTCACTACAACATCTACGGATTTGACTGTCTTTGCAATCTTAAAATCTTTTAAGATCACAGCATTTTTATTTGTTATGTTAATAGCATCATCCTTATCAAAGTTTACGATAACAGCGCCAGTCTCTTCTGCAATCTTGTCTATCTGCGTAACTCTAAAAGCCTTATCTGTAGAACCGGTCCTTAGGCTGCCACAAGAATCTCCAATATATACCTTACACCCATAATCTCCCATAAATATATCAACAAGCGCCCTGATAACCGCAGGATGTGTATTAACCGCCCTCTCCGGCCCTAAAGAGGCAGACAGGAGGTTTGCTTTAAGCAGCACCTTCATTCCAGGTTTTACAATGGTTTCAATATTATCTATTAAATTTAAACATCTTTTCACCGCCGTGCTTACTTCTTCCAATTCATAATTATCACAACGTGAAATTGCGACTGTTGTCATCTTTTAATACCTTTAAAAGTTATTAATGTTTAATAATAAATGCCAGTAGTGTCCGGATGGTTTGTACATTTCTCCACTGAAGTGTATAGCATTATCAGGAATGAATAACAGCAACACATCAACTAAATTTCTCTTACCATTTCATCTAGTGGTTTTCGAAAAGTTGGTTCCGGAATGACCTTCGGGTAACCCAGGGGGGTTAAGATCAAGGGTTCTAAATTATCAGGTATGCTTAATACATCTTTTACCACATCAGGTTTAAAGGCGGCTATCCAACAGGTGCCAAGGCCTTCTGCATGAGCAGCAAGTATCAAATGATCCATTGCTATCGCCACATCAACATCAACGTAAACCTTGCCATCATTTCGTTTCCATGCAGTGCCCGGAGAAGCACACGCACAGATAATTACCGGTGCTGTAAAAAACCACTCCTGTGAGTAAGCATCTATTAATTTGTTTTTAACCTCTTCAGCTTTGACTACGACAAGTGAGAATGGCTGTCTGTTGGCAGCAGTTGGTGCAAGCCGAGCGGCATTAAGAATTCTCTTCAGTTTATCGTCTTCCACCGGACCCTCTTTATATGCCCTTATGCTTCTTCTTGTCTTTATGGTTTCATAGAAGTCCATTGAACATTCCTTTTATTATTTGGTTAATTTCACGGAAACGTCAGCTTTGCTATTCATCATTGTATACATGATCACCTCCGTTCTCACCGTTACAAGTTCCTTTTTCTCTGAGAAACAGGTAATTTTATCAAATCTGAATTTCTTTGACAAGAAAATTGCATATTGATAGAATCGCTCTTCATAGTATTTCAGCAAAGAAATACGTGCGAAAATCTGCCGTATCATACAGTTCAGTACGAACCGGCAGAAAATTCCACATTTCATTTTATACAAAAAAAGACAAACATGCGAGTTATAGTAGCAAAAACAGCAGGATTTTGTATGGGTGTACGTAAGGCAATGGACAGAGTATTGGATGCCTCTAATGAAAAGGGAGGCGATGATGGCTCCGTCTATACGGAAGGGCCATTGATACATAATCCCCAGGTACTTGAAAAACTGGAGGAGAAAGGTATCAAAGCGCTTAACGAAAATACGGATTTATCAAAAAGTACTGTAGTTATCAGGGCCCATGGTATAACGCCCAGGAGAAGAGAGGAACTTGAAGCATCAGGCGCCAAGATCTGTGATGCAACCTGCCCTCGCGTACAACGGGTGCAATCAATCATTGAGGAGAATACGAAGCTGGGATATTCCACTATTATCGTGGGTGATGAAGGGCATGCCGAAGTGGTGGGGTTACTTGGATATGCTGATGGAAACGGTTATGTTATCTCTTCTATTGAGGAAATTTCAGACCTGCCTGATTTAGAAAAAATTTGTATCGTTGCCCAGACTACTCAGGACATGAATACTTTTGCATTAATAGCGGAAAAGTTGAAACTTAGATACGGAAATAACAAAGTATTTGACACAATATGCAGCTCTACATCAAAACGCCAGGAAGAGGTAATCAACCTGAGCGAAGAAGTTGACGCAATGATTGTAGTTGGTGGAAGAGGTAGCGCAAATACAAATAGGTTGGTCCAAATTTCTGAAAATAAAGGCACACCTACATTCCTTGTTGAGACTGAAAATGAATTGAATTTCAAGAAGCTTGAAAATTATGGAGTTATTGGCGTTACAGCCGGCGCTTCAACACCTAACTGGCTACTCCAGAGAGTTGTTGATAAAGTACAGAATTATCAAGGCAAAAAAAACAGAAAAATACAATCAGTCAAGGAAAAAGCAATTACAATCTTAGTCGGCAGTTTCATGTATATCGGAATTGGAGCAACAAGTATCAGTTACTCAAGCTCCGTGCTGCTTGGTATAAACCCCAAGGTTAAATGCTGTACAATTGCAACTCTGTTTTTGTTTTCAATGTATGTTTTAAACTATTTTACTAACAAAGAGGCAGCCGCCCTGAGTGAGCCATCCAGATTCAAATTATACGAGAAATATCAAAGCATTTTCATGGTCCTCGGATTTATCGCAGCCATTTTATCTTTAGCTCTGGCATTTACGGTTAACATAGAGGCGTTCTTCTGTATCTTTTTTCTATCTCTGTTTGGAATAGCGTACAGAGCTTCTATAATTCCCAATAAGCTTTCCAGCATTTTCAGATACCGAAGCCTGGCACAGATTCCCGGTTCGAAAGAAATGTTTATAAGCATAGCATGGGCTGTGAGTACCGGTTTAATTCCTTTTCTGGAATCACCAGTTTCATCTGTGTCATCACTACCTGTTGTATTAGCATTTGTTTTCAGTATGGTTTTTATGAGAACAGTATTGCTTGATGTTAAGGACGTTCAAGGTGACAGAATAATTGGTAAGGAAACAATACCAATTGCAATAGGCAAGAATAAAACTAAGGCAATTTTAGTCATTTTATCAATATTGCTTACTATACTATTAATTATCAGCCCAATGATTGGTTGGACTTCAGAATTTTCCTATTACCTCATACCATGTGTTGCGTATGCATGTGGATATTTGTATCTCTATCACAAGCGCATTGTAACCAGTGGGCTAGCCTGTGAAATTATTACCGATTTTAATTTTATCCTTGCGGGTATAATGGTAGTAATCTGGCGCCTTGTTGTAATTTAATTGATTAGACTATTAAAGGCTATATATTTATGACATCAAAAATGAAGTCAGGAAAACTTTACTCTGTCGGCTTTAAGAAAAACACCAGAAGGAAAATGATTGCAGGACTTCTTGTTGTTTTTCCTGTTTTTATTACATTTTATGTAATAAAGTTTTTATTTACCATGATCGGTGGAATCCTGTCCCCGGTAGTAGTGAAAGCTATCGGTGTTTTTGGATTCTCTCCAAATAGTAAAATTGATGAGTTTATAATTATGTCAGTCGCGTTCGTACTCACATTTGTTTCACTTTATTTTATTGGTGTGGTAGCAACAAACTTTCTCGGAAAATTTATAATAAACTTTTTTGAAGCGATATTGAATAATGTACCCATTATTAAAAATGTATATACTTCATCAAAAAAACTGATCGAAATTATAAGCCTGCCAACAACAAAATCTTTTAAACGTGTAGTTATAGTTGAATATCCAAGGGTTGGAATGAAGGCATTTGCATTTGTTACCGGCAACTTGAAGACACAGGATGGATCAGAATTATCCAGTATATTTGTCCCAACAACACCAAACCCGACTTCGGGCTTTTTGATTTATCTTCCTGAACAAGATATAGAAGAAACTGACCTGAGCATTGAAGAGGGGATGAAATTGATTGTTTCGGGAGGGATATTAGTACCGAATCGAATGGAGACAAATACAGACAGACATACAAAGAAGTGAAGTATAACATCTGATACAGGCTAAATGAGAGGCATTTCTTTGCGCACAACCACTATACCACTTTCAGTTACCGTAAAACTGTTAGAATCATTCTCTTTATCATAACCAATGCTCATATAGTCAGGTATGTCTACAGACTTATCAATTATGGCTTTTCGTATCTTAACATGCTGCCCTATCCTGACACTCTCCATTATAATTGAATCGTAAATTTCAGAATTGGAACCGACTCTGATATCAGGGGACAAAACACATCCTTCCACCTTTGCACCGCTTATTATGCATCCTCCGGAAACAATAGAATTTAGAATCATATTTTTAGGTTCATTTGGTAAATCTTTCTGATATACTGTTTTGACTGGTGGGTATTGTGCCTTATAAGTGCGAATTGGCCAATTTTTATCATAAATATTAAATTCCGGTGATACCTGAACAAGGTCCATATTCGCCTTCCAGTAAGCGTCCAAGGTACCGATATCACGCCAGTAGCTTAAGCCACTGTTATTTTCGTCTGTAAATGGATATGCGTATACCCTTTTAGAATGTATCATTTCAGGTATAATGTTCTTCCCGAAATCATGATTTGTGTTTTGTTTGGCATCACCTATTATCGCTTTAACCAGGGTTCTGGTATTAAATAAATAAATTCCCATAGAAGCAAATGTGACCTCCGGATTGTTTGGCGAAGGAATTGGTACTGAAGGTTTTTCATGAAATCCAACGATCCGGTTCTCTTCATTTGTCTGTATTATACCAAATCTTTTCCCTTCATCCAGAGGGACATCCATGCATGCTATAGTAAGATCTGCTCTCTTTTCATGGTGGAAGCGTACCATATTTCTGTAATCCATTTTGTAAATATGATCACCGGAAAGTATCAAAACCAATTCCGGTTGCTCCTTTTCAAGTGTATATATGTTCTGGTAGACAGCGTCTGCAGTACCCTGATACCATTGATCACTGATCCTTTGTTGAGGAGGTATCTGTTCTATATATTCATCTAATTCATTATTAAAAATATTCCACCCAAGCCGCAAGTGCCTATCCAGTGAGAAGGATTTGTATTGTGTCAGAACTACTATTTTGCGCAATCCTGAATTGAGACAATTACTTAATGTAAAGTCTATTATTCTGTAAATACCTCCAAAAGGCACAGCCGGTTTTGCTCTGTCTTTTGTCAGTGGATAAAGCCTCTCCCCCTGTCCTCCTGCCAGAATAATAGTAAGCACATTATTTAAAGACATATTTTCACTCTTAAAAGTAATTAATTTGAAATAACTGATATTAAAGTTCGATACACCAGGAGCATCTGTTTATTATTTTCAAGAACCCTTTGCTTTCTTTGCCAAAACTTCTTTAACAGTTTTCTTTAGTTCTAAAAGATCTGAGGACTTAACTATATAAGCATCTGCAGCCCATGACATGAAATTATCTTTATAATTACTATAAGCAGTATTAATGACAACTGGAATTTCTCGATTTTTACTTAGGATCTTCCCCATTGTCTCAATGCCATCCATCTTAGGCATGTTAATATCCATTATAATAATATCAGGCTGCTGCTCATGAACTTTCTCCATAGCTTCTTTACCATCAGAGGCGGTTACAACTTCATAACCTTCCAACATTAATTCCTGTTCATAAAGTAAGCGTTGGTTCTTATCATCTTCTACAACCAGGATAGTTGTCATCGTTATGAACTCCTTTCTGCTATTTTTTTGGCAACGTTAGTACCATGGTTGTTCCTTTTCCGTGTTTGCTTATGGCATCTATTGTTCCACCATGGTCCTCAATAATTTTAAGGCTTACAGACAAACCCACACCGGTACCACTCTCTTTTGTCGTAAAGAATGGATCATAAATATTCTGTAATACACCCGATTGTATGCCTTTGCCGGTATCTCTAATATATATTTTTATTGATTTTTTTTCTGATTCTATATTCACATCAAGTGCTCCACCATCAGGCATTGATTCTACCGCGTTCATGAGTATATTAAGAAAGACCTGTTTTATTTGCGCAGGATCAACAGGTATTTCAGGTATACCTGTTTCATATCTCTTCTGCAGCTTTATATGCTTTTCCTGGAAATAGTTCTCCAGTAGCATACACGTATTTTCCATTATTACGCATACTTGAGTATCAACCTTTTCCGGCTTAGATGGCTTGCTAAAATCTGTAATATTATTTAGTATTTTTTCTAAACGCTTTACTTCCTCTATGATAATGTCAATGTTAGCTTTGATTTTAGAATTTGTAAAGGTAAAACGAGATAGCGTTTTTGCAAAACCTCCGATAGTAACCAGCGGATTTCTTATCTCATGAGCAACATAAGATGACATTGAACCAATAGCGGCAAGTTTTTCCGAGCGAATAAGTCTCTGCTGTGTTTCAGTAAGCTGATTAATTTTATCTTCCAGGCTTTTGTAGGTTTCAGCATTTTCAATTGCCAGTGATGCCTGATTGACAAACATTGTCAATGTATTAATACGATCCTCAGATATTGGCTCTGCAGTATAGGCATTATCTGCAACTATAACGCCTATGGGCTCATTCTTTGCTATCAGAGGAACACAGACAAATTCATTTACTCCAAGGGCCTTTCTGAATTCATCTGAAACACGCGTATCTTTAGCGGCATCTTTAACTATTACAGGCTTCTTCTCTTTTGTACAGATTGTAACAACTTCATCTGCATCTGCAAGTGAGTACACCATTAGTTTTGTCATAGTATTTAGAGGTGTGTCAATATTATGACTATAATCCAGGTTGTCAACTATATCTAATAGGGAATTATGACGACTTGACATCTCTTTCCAAATACGTGTAGCCTCTTCTGTGGAAGATGGCCCAATAGCTAATTTCCCATTCAAGACATTAAGTTCTTTATTAATCAAAAACAACATTGCTCTATTAAACCCAAATGAGTAATCTGCAGTTATGCATGTTAAGATCAAGTGAAGTAATTTATCGAGATGAAGTGTTCCCTGGGTTACTTCACCAAACTGTTGTAAGAGTAAAAGCCTATGTACCAATTTCTCGCTTTCAGTCACATCTACGGTTAAGAGCAGGATATTTTCAACTTCGCCGTCCTTACCTGCTATAGGGATGGCAATATGTTGAATGCACATCCTCTTTTTGGTTTTTGTTGTTATCCATGATTCAATTATATGACTCTCTTTCCCCTTCCTCACCTGTGTTGCGGGACACTTATCCGTTCCGACAACATTACAATGATAAATACCTGAACAATGACTACCAACAGGTGACTCTTCCAGGTTCAACCAATCATTTAACGTGTCATTTGCCCAAATTATTTTTGAATCCTTATCAATAAGACATAATCCTGCCCCTATGACTTCCATTATGTTATTGAATATTTCTCTCTCCTCCTGTATCTGCTTCTCCAGTATCTTTGATTCTTTATTCTCTTTATTTTTTACAGAGAGGTTTGCCGTCTCAACCTTTGCGTTCTTTAGTTGAGACTCAAGATTTTCACACATCTCTTCAAAGGACCCTAATAAATCGTTATCAAGTACCATGTCCTTAGACTCATTGAGTAACTTTTTGATCTTATTTACCGTCTCTCCAGGTCCAGAGAATAATAGTTTCTTTTTCATTGTTTTCTCAACAATTCAGCAGCTTCCTCAGGAAGCGTTGGATTAATATAAAACCCTGTTCCCCATTCAAACCCAGCAATGTTTGTAAGTCTTGGTATTATCTCTATATGCCAATGAAAAAATTCTGATTCGGTTACATTGAATGGTGCTGAATGAATTATATAATTATATGGCGGAAGGTCTAAAGCTGTCTCTAGCCTGCCAAGCACACCCTTTAAGACATTTGCAAGTTCATCTAATTCAAATTCCTGCAAGTTTTCAAAATGGCTTTTGTGATTTTTAGGAAGTATCCATATCTCAAAAGGAAATCTGGAAGCAAAAGGAGCAAAGGCTACAAAATTATCTGTCAAAAAGACGATTCTCCTGTCTGTATCTATTTCCTGGTCTATCATGTCGCAGAAGAGACATCTTTCTCTCTGTTGGTAAAATATTCTGGCATTTTCCATCTCATTTGCTACCAACTGTGGGACAATCGGTGTAACAATCAGTTGTGAATGAGTATGCTCAAGCGAAGCGCCTGCAGAAGCTCCGACATTTTTGAATAAAAGTCCGTAAACAAATCTTTTGTCGTTTTTTAAATCAACAAGACGATCTCTATAACACAATAAAACCTCTTTTACATTTCCATTTTCAAGCGATGTCAAAGACTGAATATGCCTTGGACTTTCTATAATAACTTCATGAGCACCGATACCACTCATCATATCATAGATACCTTCTACACACTTATTTTCTTCTCCTTCTATCTGAAGAGCGGGAAACTTATTTGGAACAACCCTTACCCTCCAACCACCGGTGTCTGGCATTGCTCCGTTATCTCGATACGCCAGTATCTCCGGTGGAGTCTTGTCCTCATTGCCTTCACAAAATGGGCAGAAACTGCTTTTAATTATTTGTTGGTTAGTCTTAAAATCTGATGGCCGTGTAGCTCTTTCAGTCGCCACGATTATCCAACATCCGGAAACAGGCTCCCTTCTTAATTCAGGCATTTATTACTCCTAAACTAATTGAAATTCTATTCTATTTTGAACCAGTATATTTTGCCAGAAAGCATCTATTTTGTTAATTTAATAGCAGTTTGTAACATACGCATTGTTGCCTTACATATTTTATTGTTAAGCCAAAAGATATCGACAAGTAGTATAATATATTTTAAGCGGATTTTAAAGAAACAATTGTTTTCCAGATTTTAATATTCAGGTCGTATACGATTTATGTATAATGCTAATCTCAATGTATCCTACTTATTCGGGTTAAGCATAACAATGAAAGATGGAATCAACAGAATTACAGGCAATGTACACAATATAGATCATATCACGGAACATGATATATATCTTCTAAAGGAAGGAAGCCATTACAGATTATATGACAAACTGGGCGCACATATCATTAACAACGGTAAAGATAACGGAGCAGCCTTTGCGGTATGGGCCCCTAACGCTGAACGTGTCTCAGTTACAGGTGATTTTAATGGATGGAACAGCGAGTCTCATGCACTGTATGCAAGGCAGGACGGTTCGGGAATATGGGAGGGTTTTATTTCTGGCATATCGGGAGGAGACATTTACAAATACCATATACATTCCAAATATAATAACTTCCGAGCAGAAAAAGGTGATCCGTTTGCGTTCTATTGGGAACAGCCGCCTAAAACAGCTTCAGTAGTTTGGAATCTGCATTATGAATGGAACGATAGTGAGTGGATAACAAACAGGAACCAACACAATTCTCTTAATTCTCCTTTCTCTGTATATGAAGTACATCTGGGTTCATGGAGACGGGTAATGAAAAGAGAAAATGAATTTCTTACCTATAGAGAAATAGCGCATGAACTTGCAGATTATGTAAAGGAGATGGAGTTTACCCATGTAGAGCTGTTACCTGTTACAGAGCATCCCTTCTACGGTTCGTGGGGTTATCAGACTACCGGATATTTTGCACCTACGAGCAGGTATGGGAGTCCTCAGGATTTTATGTACCTGGTTGATTATCTTCATCAAAATGGGATTGGTGTTATACTGGATTGGGTACCGTCACACTTCCCATCCGATGGGCATGGACTTGCCTATTTTGACGGCACACATCTCTATGAGCACGCTGACCCGAAAATGGGCTTTCATCCTGAATGGAAAAGCTATATCTTTAACTATAGCAGAAATGAGGTACGCGCGTTCCTTATAAGCAGTGCCATATTCTGGATAGAAAAGTATCATATTGATGCTCTGAGGGTAGATGCCGTTGCATCTATGCTCTACCTTGACTATGCACGTAAGGAAGGAGAGTGGATACCAAATAAATACGGAGGACATGAGAATCTGGATGCTATAAATTTAATAAAGAGATTAAACGAAGCTGTTTATATCTCTAATCCTGATGTTCAAATGATAGCAGAAGAATCAACTTCATGGCCAATGGTGTCAAGACCAACAAGTATCGGAGGCCTAGGCTTCGGGATGAAATGGAATATGGGATGGATGCACGATATTCTCAAATACTTTTCAAAAGATCCTGTTTATAGAAAGTCTCATCATAAAGAACTTACCTTCAGCATATGGTACGCATTTTCAGAAAACTTCCTGCTCCCTCTTTCCCATGACGAAGTAGTCCATGGAAAGGGATCACTTATAGGCAAGATGCCCGGTGATGAATGGCAGAGGCATGCAAATCTCAGGATTTTATTTGGATATATGTTTGCACACCCCGGAAAGAAACTACTATTCATGGGAGGAGAATTCGCGCAATTGAAGGAGTGGGACCATGACGAAAGTCTTGAATGGTCTAACTTGCAGTACCCACTCCACAAAGGTATTCAAAACTGGGTTAAAGACTTGAATCGTTTTTACAAGAAGGAAACGGCGTTGTATGGGTCTGATTTTGCGGAAGACGGCTTTGAATGGATAGACTTTAATGATTGTGAACATAGTATAATAAGTTTTATCAGAAAAGACAAGGATACTGACGACATAGTTCTCTTAGTTTGCAATGCCACCCCTGTGCCAAGGCATAACTACAATGTAGGAGTACCAAGTGGGGGTTTCTGGAAGGAAACCCTAAATAGCGATGCGGAAATGTATGGAGGAAGTGGTTGTGGTAATTTTGGTGGAATTCAAGCGGTAAAAAAAGCTGCACACGGAAGGGCATATTCACTCTCCCTGACCTTACCACCTTTAGGCATTTTATTTTTTAAAAACTCGAACTGATTATGAATAAACATATCTGCATACACGGCCACTTCTATCAACCACCAAGGGAGAACCCATGGCTTGAAGAGATCGAGTTCCAGGATTCGGCCTATCCATACCATGACTGGAATGAAAAGATTACGGCTGAGTGCTATGCCCCTAATACTGCTGCACGTATTCTTGATTCAGAGAATAGAATAATAGAGATAACAAATATATACGCTAAAATAAGTTTTAACTTTGGACCAACGTTATTATCATGGATGGAAAAATATAAGCCGGAGGTTTACCAGGCGATTCTCGATGCTGACAAGTTGAGTATGGTAAATTTCTCCGGACACGGTTCCGCAATAGCGCAGGCATATAACCATATGATAATGCCACTTGCAAATAAAAGGGACAAATATACACAGGTAAAATGGGGAATAAAAGATTTTGAAAAGAGATTTAACAGGTACCCGGAAGGGATATGGCTTCCTGAAACTGCCGTCGATATAGATACACTTGAAGTACTGTCAAGTCTGGGAATAAAATTTACGGTCCTTTCTCAGAGGCAGGCTGAAAGAGTAAAGAGAACTGGTGAAACAGAGAGTTGGATTGATGCCACCGAAGAAAAAATTGATTCCACTTTGAATTACCTTTGCCATCTACCTTCAGGACAATCTATCAATATCTTTTTCTATAATGGCCAAATCGCCCAGGAAGTATCTTTCGGCAATTTATTGAAAGACGGAGAAGGGTTTGCTGAAAGATTGCTTTCAGCATTTGATCATGACAATGATCATCCACAAATTGTTCATATCGCAACTGATGGGGAAACGTTCGGGCATCACCACAGATTTGGAGATATGGCGCTTTCCTATTGCCTGCATCATATTGAATCCGGCAATAGAGCACGGATCACTAACTATGGCGAGTATCTTGACAAGCATCCCCCGGCCCACATAGTTGAGATTATTAACAACTCATCCTGGAGCTGTGTACATGGTGTAGAACGGTGGAGAGACAATTGCGGCTGTAACTCTGGTGCAAATCCGGAGTGGGATCAAGAGTGGAGAAAACCATTAAGAGAGGCAATGGACTGGTTGAGGGACAGGATAGTACCTGTTTTTAGGAGTGAAGCGTCTAAATATTTTGAAGATCCATGGCATGTAAGAAATGAATATATTGAAATCATTCTTGACAGGTCCCAGAACAACATTGGATCCTTCCTGAAAAAATATGCGGTCAGAGAGCTTTCCAGGCATGAAATGATAAGGGCACTGAAGATCCTTGAGATGCAAAGGAACGCCATGTTAATGTATACCAGCTGTGGCTGGTTCTTCGATGATCTCTCTGGCATTGAAACAATACAAATAATGCAATACGCATTAATAACAATGCAATACGCAGAAGATCTGCAGAAATTGTCACTTAATCCTGAATATTTGAAGTTTCTACAGAATGTGCAAAACAACACATCAGACAACACCCTTGAAATCTATAAAATGTTTGTAGAGTCAGCCAGAAGCGACCTGCTGAGAGTGGGAATTCACTATTGCATATCCTCTCTCTTCGAAGAATATTCAGAAGATACAAAAATATTCTGTTATACGTCAAAGGGTGAGAAGTATAATAAAATCGGGGTGGAAAAACTAAGACTGGCTACAGGTAAAGTAATAATCACATCAGATATCACTCTGGATGCAAAAAACCTCTGTTTTGCGGCATTATATCTTGGAGACCAGAATATTAATGGAGGTGTGAAGGAATTTACAGGAGAGCATGAGTTTTCAATAATGCAGGATGAAATAAAAGATGCATTTGAAGATAGTATCACAGAAACTATAAGGTGTATGGATAAATATTTTAAAGACAACATCTACTCAATATTGCATCTCTTTAAAGATGAACAGAGAAAAATTCTGGATCAGTTAACTGAACTGACATATGATGAGATTGACAGCTCTTACCGCCGGATATATAAGAACAATTATGCAACAATGAATACCTTTCATGGTTTACAGATAAAGCTTCCAAAGCCTTTTTTTGTAGCAACAGAATATATACTGAACGAGGACATCAAACAACTGTTTAATGCAGAACCACTGGATGTCGATAGACTTGGAAAGCTAATAAACGAAGCAGAAAAGTGGAATATTACAATTGATACAACAACACTCAGTTATGTAGTGAGTTCATGGTTAAATAGAATAATGAATAAAATAAATAAGCAGCCAGCTGATTTACAACTGTTTGATATGATTGACAAAACCTTAGAGATAGTAAAACCATTATCTTTATCACTTGATCTCTGGAAGGTCCAGAACAATTGCTTTTCTCTATGGAATGACTGCTGCGGCATGATAAAGGACAAAGCGGAAAAAGGAGATAGTTTTGCCAATAGCTGGATAGAAAACTTTCTCAAACTGGGGTCTTATTTGAATGTAAAAGTATAGTATCTATTCACCTCAAAGCCGTAAAGAGCGCAAATTTACAGGAAATATTCTATATAACGTCTGAAATATACACAAGCAAGGATGACCCCTCTCTTTCGAGATGACTCCAAATGGAATCCTCTCAAAAGGGAGGTTGGTGATGCTATAGGCTAAAGAGAAAAACGTGAAAAAAAGAGGAAGTGGAATACTTCTCCATATTACATCACTACCATCACCTTACGGCATTGGAGATTTTGGAAGAGAGGCTTACCGGTTTGCAGACCTCCTTGCGGAGAGTAATCAAAGTTTCTGGCAGATACTTCCTTTAAACCAGACATCTGTTGTCTATGATAATTCTCCCTATAGTAGTGTTTCAGCATATGCCGGGAATACTATCCTGATAAGCCCTGACATAATGGTTGATGATGGATTTCTTTTGAAATCAGACATAGAAAACCATCCATCATTTCCCATGGAAAGTGTTGATTATAGCGCTGTTTTAAAGTATAAAAAAGAAATTTTCAGTATTGCTTTTGAGAAAAATAGAAGTCGTTTAGCTGAACACCATGAATTTAATAAATTTTGCAATGAAAATCTCAGCTGGCTGAAAGATTATAGTCTCTTTGTCTCCATAAAAAAACATTTTAACAGTATTGATTGGAGCAAATGGCCTGAAAATCTCAGGGATAGAAAAAAGAAAGAACTTAAGCAATGGGAAGAAAAATTACAGGAAAATATATTGAGAGAACATTTTCTTCAATATTTATTTTTCAAGCAGTGGCACTCTCTTAAAGATTATTGCGAAAGTATGGGTTTACAAATAATTGGAGACCTCCCTATTTACGTCAATTATGACAGTGCAGATGTATGGGCAAACCCGGAAATTTTCAAATTGAATAATGAAAAAAAACCTGTTTATGTTGCCGGTGTTCCACCGGATTACTTCAGCGAAACAGGACAACTGTGGGGACATCCTGTTTATGATTGGGCTGTTCTTAAGAAAACCGGATACTCATGGTGGATTAATCGAATAAAACACAATCTCAGATCTTTCCATATGTTTCGGCTAGACCACTTTAGAGGGTTTGTCGGTTACTGGGAAATTCCCGAAGGTGAAGAGTTTGCGACTAACGGACAATGGCAGGAAGCACCTGCCGAGGACTTTTTCAATACTCTTCTCAAGCATTTTGATAGTCTTCCTATTATTGCTGAAGACCTTGGTGTTATTACACCGGATGTAAAGGATATTATAAGACAATTTGGATTCCCTGGAATGAAGGTGCTGCTTTTTGCCTTTGGAGAAGACCTTCCCTCTAATCCTTATGCACCGCACAATTATACAAAAAACTGTGTTGCTTACACAGGAACACACGATAACAACACTGTTAAGGGCTGGTTTAAAAGTGAAACCAGTGCTGAAGAGAAAAAAAGAATTATTGATTATATTGGTCATGAAGTTTCAGAAGATCAAATACACTGGGAACTTATAAAACTTGTTATGAGTTCCGTCGCAAATATGGTTATAATACCAATGCAGGATATTATAGGACTTGAAGAAGATTCCAGAACAAATCTTCCTGCAAGTTCCAACGGAAACTGGAGATGGAGGTTTGTACCTGAAAGCTTATCTCCTTTAATAACAAAAAAATTGTCAGAAATGACAATTATTTATGGAAGAGGATAATTTGATTGTAGATTTCTTGCGTCGAAATCGCAAAAAATTAGTAACTGAAGGGAATAAATGAAAATGTTAATAACAGAAGAACACACAAATGGATCTAAAATTGCCTATTTCTCTATGGAAATTGGACTTAGAGATGAGATACCCACATTCAGTGGTGGTTTGGGAATACTTGCCGGTGACACTATTAAATCAGGTGCCGATTTAAATCTCCCTCTCGTTGCAGTTACATTAATATACCACAAAGGGTATTTTAAACAGGATATAGATGATCAGGGACGACAGATAGAGTTGCCTGCACAGTGGGAACCATCAGAAATCATGCACACTGTACCGGAAAAGACCACTGTCATAATTGAAGGCAGGACCGTTTATATACAGGCATGGGTCTATTTCGTTAAAAGCCCCAAAGGAGGTGAAGTCCCTGTTCTATTTCTTGATACTAATTTACAGGAAAATAGTGAAGAAGACAGATCATTAACCGATTATCTCTATGGAGGTGATGACAACTACAGGATTAAACAGGAAGTGGTACTTGGGATTGGCGGAGTCAAGATATTAAAGATTCTTGGATTTCAAATCAAAAAGTATCATATGAACGAAGGACACGCGGCATTCTTAACACTTGAACTTCTGCATCAATTAAAAAATAATCTAAATGATGTCTGGGACGAGTCTTACATATGGGACTTTGAAGCGGTTAAAGAATTGTGTGTATTTACGACACACACACCGGTCGAAGCAGGACATGATAAATTCTCTTACGATCTCTATAGAAACGTAATCGGTGACTATTTTCCGGAGAATGTCATACATGACCTTGCCGGAAATGATCACCTCAATATGACACTTCTTGCTTTAAATCTGAGTAATGACGTAAACGGAGTTGCCAAAAAACACGGTGAAGTTTCACAGAACATGTTTCCGGGTTATAAAATTAACTCAATAACAAATGGTGTTCACTCTTACACATGGACATGCGACAGCTTTAAAAAACTGTTTGATAAACATATACCAGGCTGGGCAAACGAACCGGAGTTATTTGTAAGAACTGATTTGATCCCTCCGGATGAGATATGGAATGCGCATTCCGAAGCCAAGAAAATACTCATTGACTATGTAAACTCTACCAATAATTTGAAAATGGATCATGAGACACTGACAATCGGGTTTGCAAGAAGATTTGCCACATACAAGAGGGCGTCCCTGTTATTTAATGACATTGAAAGACTTGAGGGAATTGCGTCCGGTAAAATCCAGGTTATTTTCGCCGGAAAGGCACATCCAAAAGATGAAGGCGGCAAAAAACTTATAGAGGATATCTTTGCATATTCAGAAAATCTAAAAGGGAAGATAAAGATTGCCTTTGTCAATAACTATAATATGGAAACTGCCATGAAAATAGTTTCAGGTGTAGATGTCTGGTTGAATAACCCAATCAGGCCCCTTGAGGCATCGGGAACAAGCGGTATGAAGGCTGCACATAATGGAGTCCTGAACTTCAGCGTTCTTGACGGATGGTGGATTGAAGGCCACATAGAAGGAGATACAGGTTGGTCTATCGGCCCTGAATCAACAGAAACTGTACCTGATGATAATGCGAACAAGATAGACACAGACGATCTTTATAACAAACTTGAACAAATTATTATCCCAACTTTCTATCAGAACAGAGATAAATGGGTTAAAATGATGAAAAGCGCGATTGGTAAAAATGCCTACTTCTTCAACACCCATAGGATGATGCTGAGATACGTCACAGAAGCATATATATAGTAGTTAACTTTACCGCAACTCACTGTCCAAATGGCTTTTCGGGTAGATAATGAGGAACTAAACCTGTCATGAGGTGAGGATATCTCACCTCTCGTTCCCAAGCTCCCAATTGGGAACGACAATGAGACAAAACTTTGCTTTGATAGAAGAATAATGAAAATTGCAGAAGTATCACCGGAAATAATTCCATACGCGAAAACAGGCGGCCTTGCAGACGTTGTGGGAACGTTGCCATTGTACCTTGAGAAAGCAGGGCACGAAGTTTCTATATTCATGCCGTTTTATAAGTCGGTAAAAAATTCCGGTATTGATATCAAGCTTCTGGATACCACTTTTGACATTCCAATTGGCGACACGGAACACACCGTCACTCTATGGAAAAGCATTCACCACAGTTCAAAAAACATTGTGATCTATTTCATACAACGTGATGAATATTTTGACAGGGACTCACTATACGGAACAGAATTCGGTGATTATCAGGACAACGCGGAGCGCTTTATTTTTTTCTCCAGAGCCGTAATCGAGGCTATTAAAAGGCTGGTATTACCAATAGATATTATTCATTGTCATGACTGGCAGACGGCATTAATACCGATTTATCTGAAGACTTTGTTTGCAGAAGATGAAAAGCTCTCCTCGATAAAAACAGTACTGACAATTCATAACCTTGCATATCAGGGGATGTTCCGGCAGGAAGAGATGAAACTCACCGGTTTAGACATGTCGCTGTTTAACTGTAAAAACCTGGAACACTGGAACAACATAAACTTCCTGAAAGGTGGAATTGTTTTTGCGGATATTGTAACAACTGTTTCTAAAAAGTACGCTGAAGAGATAAGAACAATAGAGTTTGGATGCGGGCTGGAAGGTGTCATAGAAGAGCACGAAGAGAAGCTTTACGGAATAATTAATGGTGTTGATTACACTGAATGGTCACCGGACAAAGACGATCTTATTTCTCATCAATTCAGTATTGAAGATATAAAAGGAAAGGCACAATGTAAAAAACACCTGCAAAATGAACTGGATCTTCCACAAACCGAAGCGCCTCTTCTTGGTATGATCAGCCGTCTTGCGGAGCAGAAAGGCGTAGATCTTCTGATTGTAATAATGGATGAGTTGATGAAGAGAGATCTTCAACTTGTAATTCTTGGCATAGGTGATGAAAAATACCATCAAATGCTTAAAGAATTTACTCCCAAATATAGTGAAAAACTTTCAGTGAACATAATGTTTGACAATAAAATGGCACATCAAATAGAAGCAGGCGCTGACATTTTCCTGATGCCTTCAAAATATGAACCATGTGGTCTGAACCAGATGTACAGCTTAAAATATGGAACCATTCCAATAGTGCGTGAAACCGGAGGTCTTGCAGATACAATAATCGACGCAAACGATGAGAACCTCAAAAACAGGACCGCTACCGGGTTCACCATGAAAGGCTATTTCGCCGCAGAACTCCTCCATGCAATAGACAGGGCGTTGGATTTGTATAAATTAGAAACACCATGGAAAGCCCTCAGAGAAAATGCCATGAAGCAGGATTGGTCGTGGGAGAAGAGTACAAATCAATATATTGAATTATTTAAATCAATATTGAAGTAAACCTGACGACTAAGAGTTCTCCAAATGCGGCCCTGCAGGCTGCAACCTTTGCGGGGCAATTGTATCCGAGTCGTTAACCAATACGCTTATCGGGGTTAATAGTGTCAATATCTCTGAAGATACAATTCAGAAGGGTATTGGTTCTATACC
Source organism: Candidatus Scalindua japonica (assembly GCF_002443295.1). Classification (NCBI taxonomy): domain Bacteria; kingdom Pseudomonadati; phylum Planctomycetota; class Candidatus Brocadiia; order Candidatus Brocadiales; family Candidatus Scalinduaceae; genus Candidatus Scalindua; species Candidatus Scalindua japonica. Next base: position 52,508 of record NZ_BAOS01000013.1, read on the forward strand.
TTGCATACGAAGGCTGGAAATGTAATGACCAAGTACATCATGAAGAGCTGAAAATTGCAGCTATATTCAGAGTGGCAGGCCCTAAAGGGGAGAAGCTCTCAATGTCAGCAGTTTTGATAAATTCCTGCAAGAACGTTCTGTAAAGAAAGGCACAAAACAAAAGATAACCATTTTATTCTGACTGCTCTTGCCCGTTTGCAGTATCAACTTCTAACATACTATTTTTCTTAATAATCACGTTAAACAGTTTTTTTGCCAGTTGTCTATCAAGGATTCTTACTATTTTATATTGCTCCAGAGCAAGGCCTCTGTAATTTAAATGATGATAAATAATACCAAGAGTCTCATGTCCATCTGCATCATCAGGATTAATATTTATTGCCAGTCTGAGAGGATCAATTGCTTCTTCGTACATACCTAAACTGGCATAGGCATTACCAAGCGCCTTATACACCCTCACATCATCCGGACTAATCTTTATCGCCTGTTTGAGCGGACCAATTGCTTCTTCGTACATACCTAAACTGGCATAGGCATTGCCGAGGGCCGTTTGCACCCTTACATCATCAGGATTGACCTCTATCGCCCGCCTGCATGACACTATCGCTTCTTCATACATACCTGACTTGCTATAGGCCACACCGAGATTGTTATAAATGCCTATATATTCAGGATCAATTCTTTTAGCTTCATTGTAAGACTCAATCTCTTCTTCATGCATGCCCAATCTGCTATACGCAAGGCCGAGATTAAAATGAATTTCTGCATTATCAGGGGTAAGGTTTACTGCTTGTATAAAAGATTGAATTGCATCCTTGAACATGTCCGAGTTGACGTAGACGAGGCCAAGATGATAATGAGCATCCGCAAAATCAGGACGAAGCTTTATTGAATGTTTAAAAGATTTAATTGCATCCTCGTGCATATCTAATTTGCTATAGGCACAACCTAGATTATATTGGGCCTTGTAACCACGGTGAATCCCTATCACCTGCTTGAAGGTTTGTATCGCCTCTTTATGCATACCTGATCTATAACTGGTGCTACCAAATTTATTGAGTGACTCTAAAATACCAATATTTGCCTTGGAATTCCTGCCTGTTTCACCAAAGGAAACAGCAGGAATAAGGATTAGCAGCATTAGCGGAATTAATAAAAAATTGTAATATTTGAGTTTTGTGTAATTAGTCATTTTGTCACTGATCTTATAATAGTAAATCACATCTTATACTACTTAATCAATCATCAAAATCAAGAGGGAAAAGAGATGTATCATGTTACAACTCAATCACCACCCTGTTTCTCTTCCCGTGGGTGTTTGATCTTCTGCCAGTATTCCTTATATTCAAATTTCGGGCTGTGTTCAGGGTTATGGCAGATTTCACAGTTTTCAACACTCACCATACCATAATCCTGAGATTGTGTATCTTTGTGGTCGCTTCCGGGTCCATGACAACTTTCACAGCCAACTCCCTTCATTTCTGGTGTTAATTCTGTTGTTTCAAAACCGCTGAAGTAATTAAGACCAATAACGTGGCACGCTACACATTCAGGATCATACTCGTGTTCAGCATTTACTAATGTCTCATAAGCAGAAGCATGACCAGTCTCTTCCCAGTGCTTAAATATACTGTTATGACAGAGAGCACAATCATCATTTCCAGTAAATGAGAGGTTTGAAGGATGATCACTCTTAAAAACCTGCGCCAGCAATTCCTCATCCTGAAGTCTCTGCTGATATATCCCCAATAACATTGCGATATCAGATGAATCTGCAAATTTTTCATCCAAAGCTATTGTCTCAATGGCAGTTGAAAAACTATTATTATCTTCACTTGTCTGTTTCGGTTGTAGTGAAATAGAAATATTTCCTACATACTTTCCTTTTTCACCTACAGATGCAATGTATGTATTATTCACTTTTTGGTGATAGAGGTCAGGCCTGTCAACCATGTGGCCAGAGATTATCAATTCAAGTTCAGGATATTCTTCCGCAATTTTAACCGATTCTGCCATCTCCGCATGGGAAAGTAAGATTAAGAGATCTGTTTTATCATTTAGATCACTAAGCAAAGGCTTCAGTGATAAAACAGGGTCCATAACCTCTAAATCCTGAATTTCATTTTCAATTAGCGCCGGTGAAACTATTCCTAATATACCAACCTTAAAAATAGTTTCATTAGTCTTTATCTCCTTAACAACATACGGTTTTATGTTAAGGGCCCGTGTAGCAAGGCCGGTAATATTACTTGATATAAACTCTATATTACTTATCTGGGAAAGGTATCCCAGGAAATCAATTCCCATATTAAGATCCTTCTCTCCTATATTATGCGCAACATAGTCCATCAGGCCTAACGCTTCAAGCGCTGTTTCCATCTTGATTTCTTCTTGTCGACCAACTTTACCGGGTAGGTCCCCCATACTCAGGAGTATTAAGTCCTGGTCTTTTTTTCTCAATTGATTAATTAACGTCTGCCGTTTTGCAAACCCGCCAAGCTGCCCTTCCGAACACCCACAAGGCTCCAGATAACCATTTTCTTCACCTGTGAAAACAATATGTATCACAGGCAGAGATAACGTTTTATCCGGATCTTTACCGGTCTCATTTCCATAATGGTCATTGCATCCCTGATTAGACAAAGCCAGAAACATGAAAACAAAAACGATAATTATAAGAACGGGAATTTTACTGAAATTTCTGATCATTGTGCTTACTCCAACCCTACTCTACTTCTCCAATTATACGTACTAATGTAACAGGCTGTGTTTCACTGTTGGTGTGAAGCTCCAATACTCCGCCAATGTTTCCAATAGCCGCATCCGAATGTAATTTTACTTCGATTAAATAATGGGGATCCTTGCCCTCTTTTTTTTCAACGATTTCAGTGCTTATATAATCCGGAAAGGTTTTAATTTTTAATATTTCTATATTACTTTTATTAATCTTAACATATAGTTTGTGAGTCAACTCTTTTCCTTTAGTAACAGGGCCATAATAGATTTTTTTTGGATAAGTAGTGATATCCCCTGCTATCTCTCCAAAGAATGGAATATTAACCTTTTTTTGTATCTTGCTGTTAGTCTCCAGGTGTATTCCACCACTTATTCTCCCAATTTCAGGCCTGTATTTTAGCGTAACTTTGATCACATATTCCCCATTTTTTACCTCTGTTATTGAGGCATTAATAAATGGTTTGGAAGGCGTAATTTTATTTATCTTAAAATCATGTTCTGTTTGTGATTTAATTGTAACGGTCTTTATAGCTTCTTCATCTTTTGAAACTGAGCCAAAATCTATGTGTTCCGGATTAATAATCAGGTCCTTAATAATCTCACCGGAAATCGTTAACCTGTATTTCGGAGTACCCGGATCATTACTTGAAACGGTTATGCTTTTTGTAATATTCCCGATAAGAGAACCTGAAGAGAATGTCGTTTTGATCTCTCCGGTTCCTCCGGATGGAATAGTGTTATCAGATAGTACTACGGCAGTACACCCGCAAGAGGCTTTTACTTTTTTTATTTCCAGAATATCTTCTCCCCGGTTTTCAAATTTATAAATATGTTCAACCTTTTGACCCGTGTAAATCTGCCCAAAATTAAAATCAGGATTTCTGAAAAAGATTGTCGGACGTTGTATAATAGAAGTGGTAAAATCAGTATCGTTATCGTTACCGGAAACAGTGGCCGCATCCAATGATTTAACTCTTAAAGAAGAGTACCAGATGACGAGCAAAACAATTATGAATATTGTAAATGATGATTTTTTCATTACCTTATTATATAGAATGGTATGAATCAAAACAACTTTGTTTTTAGAGCTTGTATTGTTGTAATTACCATAATGGTAATTACTTACTCCACAACTTTATTTATCTATACGCCTGGAATGGAAAATTATTTGCTTCTGGTCAGGATGATAAACTTAAATCGATGGCAAACTGTATGCCTTCAACTCTGGTGGTATTTTACAATGGACTTTCAGAACTAATGGAGTTATAACATCATCTCCGCCTATTCATTTTTTCATTTTAAGAATTATATTATTATGTTTAAAAAAACATTTAACGTTATAGGCATAACTTTTATTCTAGTTGTCGGTTTTAAAGTCCACCTTTCTCATGGAGGATCAGCTACCCCTCCGTGGCAGATGTTTCGGCACGATTTAAGACATACCGGCACAAGCCCTTTTAGGGGAGCACAAACAAACAATCTTAAATGGAAATTTGCGGCAGAGAAAAGAATTACCTCTTCACCGGCAATTGCAGCGGATGAAACAATATATTTTGGTTCGGTAGATGGCAAGCTTTACGCGGTAAGTCCTGAGGGAAAACTTGTCTGGGCTTATCAGACAGAAGGGGAAGTGACTTCATCTCCGGCTATCGGGCTTGATGGTACAATATATGTCGGTTCGAGAGACAAAAAACTCTACGCATTAAATTCAGATGGCAGTCTCAAGTGGGCCTATGAAACAGAAGGTGAAATCTACTCCTCACCTACTATTGGAAAGAACAATACTATCTATTTCGGATCTGCAGACGGTAATCTGTACGCGATGGATACCAATGGGAAGATGAAATGGAGTTTTAAGAATAAGACATACAGTTCTATAAGCTCTTCACCGTCAATCGGGCCTGATGGCAGCATCTACTTTCTTATAAGCAAAGGTATTGTTTATGCTTTAGATACCGATGGAAAATTTAAGTGGAGCATCAGGATTGGCAGTAATATTTATCAATCATTTTCTTCACCTGCTGTTGATGAGAACGGGATTGTTTATCTTGGATCAGAGAATGGCATTGTGTACGCGATAAATCCTGATGGTACGATAAAATGGAGAATTAATACCGGAAAAAGCGTCCAGTCATCACCGGCATTAAGTAGCGACGGAACACTCTATTTCGGTTCTTATAATAGAGTGATATACGCGATCAACTCCAACTGTACCCTTAAATGGCAATTCAAGACTAACGGCTGGATTGAGTCATCACCTGCCGTAGATTCCGAAGGAACTACCTACATCGGTTCGACTGACGGCACTCTATATGCCATAGACACAAAGGGAAAACTGAAATGGAGTTATCAAACTGGTGGCTGGATTGAATCATCGCCATTAATAGGTTCGGACGGTACAATATATTTTGGCTCAAATGATAACCATTTGTATGCAATCGGAGATTAATTATGATAATTGTAATGAAACCAACTGCTGGTCAGGCTGAAATAGATCATGTAGTAGAAAAGGTCGAGGCGGTTGGATGTAAAACAACACTATTGGAAGGTACCAACAGAAAAGTGATTGCCGTAATCGGTGATAAACGTGATATCCCTCCTGAATACTGGGACACTATACCGGGTGTAGAAAAAGCAGTTCCGATATTAACGCCTTACAAACTAGCCAGTCGTGAAGTCAAAAAATCTGATACTGAAATAAAGATTAATGATCAGGTTTTAGGTGGTAAAAAGATTGGTGTAATCGCAGGGCCATGCGCGGTGGAGAGTCAGGACCAGATTAATTTTATAGCAGAAGGAGTGAAGAAAGCAGGCGCTATAGCACTCAGAGGAGGCGCTTTTAAACCAAGGACCAGCCCATACTCTTTCCAGGGACTTAAAGAAGAAGGCCTTGAGTACCTGGCGAGGGCAAGAGAGGCTACCGGACTGGCAATAGTTACAGAGATACTCAGCCCTGAACACATAGACTTGGTAAGTAGCTATGTTGATGTATTACAGATAGGAACGAGAAATATGGCCAACTTTCTGTTACTTGAGGCAGTAGGTAAATGTAATAAACCGGTAATTTTAAAACGCGGAATGTCAGCTACTTTAGATGAATTTTTACTTGCAGGCGAATATATACTTTCACATGGCAACCCGAATGTAATTTTGTGTGAAAGAGGGATAAGGACATTCGAAACACATACGAGATTTACCCTGTCATTAAGTATTGTCCCACATCTCAAACTATTGACACACCTACCCGTTATAGTCGACCCAAGTCACGGTACTGGTGTGCGGGAACTTGTAGCACCTATGTCCAGGGGAGCTATTGCGGTCGGTGCAGACGGATTAATACTGGAAGTACACAAAGACCCCGAGAAGTCTTTTGTTGACGGCCCTCAGGCTCTGACTATTGAAAGCTTTGAAAAGCTCATGAAAGAATCAGGTGCGGTTGCAGAATCCATAGGAAGAGAAATTTAATCCTGAATAAAATTAAATAGTAGTTATGGGTGGCATGGACACCCGTCCCCGCCAGAACAGTCTTGTCGGGCTGGCGAACGGCAAGGCCGGGCGGGAACTTGTTTGTCCGTGTGGAACGTATATATAACGCTCATCATGAAGCTAACCCTACAAAACAATATTGGAAAAATAACTTGAGGAGAAAAGATAAGGAGGTTGCAAACGATACTGAGGTAGAAGAGTTCCTGTCGAGTGCTTTAGTTGGAAGGTTGGGTACATGCTTCAATAATATACCGTACATTACACCTGTCAATTTTGTATATATTAATAATAAAATATACTTTCACAGCGCCCATGAAGGCCGCAAGATTGAAAACATAAAACACAATCGACAAGTCTGCTTTGAGACAGACGAAATGATATCAATTATTCCCGGAATGCGCATGCCATGTGGGTCCAGAACCAGGTATAAAAGCGTAATAGCATTTGGTGTCATAAGAGTAGTTATTGATATAGATGAAAAAACGGACGCCTTAAACAAACTTATTGAGAAATACGCGCCCGAGGCACCGAGACTCCCCCACTCTTCAGACGCAGCAAGAAGAACAAATGTACTCGTAGTTGATGTGGAAGAGATTACAGCAAAACAGGGCTGAATCCGTAATTACCCAACAAGTTGAGGAAAATCATAATTTTATGGTCACCCCTTTTCCCCTCCTTCCCCTTCGGACACGCACAGGGAGGGAATTAAAGTCCTCGGTATTTTTTGTCCGGGAAAGAGGAGGCTTTTCTTAATTTATTGGGTAATTACGCAAACTCTTTACATTTCACATAATTCCTCTATCTTAATTGCCACAATTCTACTATAATATAAAACTTTTATTCTCAGAAGCGTTATAATACGATGGTTGGTATGGGCAAGCTGGTTTGTCTGTGTTAAAGTAATTTTCACGCTTGTTTGGAATGCCAGAATTATCACACAGGCAGTAAAACGAGTGTTACAAATTAAAATATTAATAGTGATAATTCGTGAGAAGTTTAAACTATATTAGAAAACACGTGATTAACGTGAAAGAACAGGAGAAAATATAATGGTAAAAAGAAACGAAAATATTGCAAAATTACAGGCGGGGTATCTGTTTCCTGAAATAGGAAGACGTAAAAAAGCACTTTTGGAAAAAGAGCCGGATGCGAAACTGATTAGCCTTGGAATCGGCAACACTACTGAAGCGCTGAGCACACATATCGTTGAAGGACTTCATAAAGAAGTAACCAGGCTTGGTACATCTGAAGGTTATACAGGCTATGATGACGATGCACAAGCCCAGGCTTTTTTAGACAAATTAAAGACAAGAATTTCAAACAATTGGTATAACGGCATTATAAGCCCTGAAGAGATCATTGTTTCAGATGGATCAAAACCTGATTGCGGAAGGCTGTTCTTCCTTTTTGGCAATAATGTATCAGTTGCTGTCCAGGACCCCGCGTATCCGGTATATGTAGATGGATCAGTAATGATTGGAGCAACCGGGAATTATAACTCTGACACAGAAGAGTTTGATGGTATAGAGTATATGAGGTGTACCGAAGAGAATGATTTCTTTCCTGATTTATCAAAAGTCAAAAGAACTGATTTGATTTATATATGTTCACCTAACAACCCTACAGGCGCTGTTGCAACAAAAAAGGAACTTAAAGAGCTGGTTGATTTTGCGAGAAAAAACAGATCAATAATTATCTTTGATGCTGCATATTCCGAATTTATTAGAGAAAAAGGCCTGCCAAGATCAATCTTCGAAATTGAAGGTGCCAGGGAATGTGCTATTGAGGTCAGTTCCCTGTCAAAACCTGCGGGGTTTACAGGTGTAAGGCTTGGCTGGACAATTGTCCCAAAAGAGTTGAAATTTGATGATGGACAGAGCGTAGGTAAAGACTGGCAGAGAGTAGTAGGTACGCTATTTAATGGTTCATCAAATATTGCTCAATGGGGAGCGATTGCAGCACTATCAGAAACCGGGCTCTCTGAAATAAAGGAAACAGTAAATTATTATATGGAAAATGCTAAAATCATAAAAAATGGATTAGACGGGTTGGGTATAAAAACATTTGGAGGAGTCAATTCCCCTTACATCTGGGCAGCCTTTCCCGGTAAAAAGTCATGGGATGTTTTTGAAGATATCCTGACCAAAGCACATGTTGTAACAACACCTGGCGCAGGGTTTGGCAAGGCCGGCGAAGGATTTGTCAGATTTTCAGCATTTGGAAAAACCAGCGATATTAAAGAAGCGGTTAAGAGATTACAGGAAAATTTAAAATAATTTAGTATATGCATCTGATGTAATATTATTAACCCTTCGACTCCGCTCAGGATGACATCATCCTGAGCGCTCTAAATATTGTCATCCTGAGCGGAGTCGAAGGATTGTTTTTTGTCGTAAAGCGACCAAACTTACTCCCCCTTAAAAGGGATTCATGAAATTTGTGTCATATAATACTAAAAAATGAAAAAACGATTATTCAGTGGTATCCAACCAAGCGGTGAAGTCCACATTGGGAACTATCTGGGCGCAATTAAGAACTGGATAAGTCTACTTGATGACTACGACTGTATTTTTTCGATTGTAGACTATCATGCAATAACGGTAGAGTATAGTCCCGGCGTAATGCAGGAGAGGATCATAAATGCAGCCGCTACAAACATTGCTGCAGGCCTGGATACAGACCGTTGCATTATCTTTGTACAATCCCAGGTACCCGAACACACAGAGTTAACGTGGGTACTGAACACGCTGACACCAATGGGAATTCTTGAAAGAATGACTCAATTCAAGGATAAAGCACAACAGAACGAAAAGAATATCAATGTGGGACTGTTTGACTATCCTGTACTTCAGACCGCTGACATCCTGTTGTATAAGGGTCAGGCAGTACCTGTTGGCGAAGACCAGGTCCAACACATTGAGTTGTCACGTGAAATAGCAAGAAAGTTTAATACAAGATATGGAGAACTGTTCCCCGAACCACAACACATCCTTTCAAACGCACCCAGAATCATGGGGCTGGACGGTAAGAATAAGATGAGTAAAAGCATGAACAACTACATATCTCTTATCGAAAAACCTGATGCCATCTGGAAAAAATTATCAAGGGCCGTAACCGATGAAAACAGGAAAAGAAGAGACGATCCGGGAAACCCTGATATCTGCAATGTCTACACCCTGCACAAATATTTCTCAACAGATTCAGAACTGGACAGAATAAATAAACAATGCAGGTCTGCAGAGATAGGCTGTGTTGATTGTAAAAAAATACTATCAGAGAACATGGTCAAGGAACTTGAACCAATCAGAGAAAAGAGCTTAGAACTGATCAACAACCCTGTCAGTGTAATGGATACCCTTAATGCTGGCGCCGAGAAATGCCGGAAAATTGCTAAAGAAACAATGAGCGAAGTAAGATCATTGATGGGCTTGAGATAAATTCATTCATAACTTATTTATATTGTAAATACGATTTGCCAGTTGTTTTGCCCGCATACCATGAATTGAGATTAAATGCCATTCCTTGAGGTTACCAATGCGCAATATTTTATTCTTCTTATATGCTAACCCAAGAAAATTACCGCTCAGATCTACAATCTGGTCACCTTTTACAATATACTCGGCATAATTGCGTGTACCACGAAACCCCTCATTATCAAAAAACAATTCATCCTCAGTTATCATTAACAGTCTATCTCTTTTGAATACAAAATAATCTTCACTGACTCCACGAATTCTGTCCATAACACCTAATCGTTTATGATTACGTAACGAAAACAGCACAGGCATATATGAAGTGAAAACAGATGCTTTGTCAATAGGCAAACAATGTTTAATCTCTTCACTGATTACCAACGCTGCTATCTTAACCTTGCCTGGTTTAACAAATAACTTTGTAACCGGTTTGTCATTGACCGATATTTTATAGGTGGCATTATTACTATACGATGTTGAAGGGTCCAGCCCTATCTGGTCTAATAGCGTGAATAGTACATATTCATCTCCCATCTTAACAGGTATCCCCTGCATGGTTATCACTTTATAACTCCCCTTAGAGCCGATTGTTATGGTAAATGTAACCAGTTTGTCTAATATGTTTTCACTGTACGCGCTATCAGCTGGTTGAATAATACTTTGGATTTTTGATTTTACTTTCGCGGTCTCTCCTTCAGCAATACTGGCGATTTTTAAAGCTTTTGCTTCGGCCTCCCTGGCTATACCGGCTTTTTTTAATGCAATCTCTTTCTGGTTATTGGCTTGTTCCGCTAAGTTGAGAGCGATCGTTTCATTTTCACTGGCTTTTGCAGCATTTAACCGCTCTTCCTCGGCAATTTTACGTGCAATCTCTTCGCTTTTTCTCGCCTCCTTCTCCTTTAATCTGGCCTCCTTTGCCAACTTAAGTGCATCCTCTTCCCTCTTCCTGGCCTCATCTGCTCTCTTTTTAGCCTCTTCCGCTTTCAATCGTAACATCTTAGCAACTGCGAGGGCTTTCTGTTTATCCTCTTTTGTCTTTTCTGCCTCAGTTTTTACATTTTTTACAATTTGCAATGCGTGCTGTTCTTGTTTCGTGGCTTTTTCCAGGGCTACTTGCAACTGGCCTAAAGATTTTAACGCCTGCTGCTCTCTCTCCCTGGCCTTTTCTGATTCTGCTTGTGACTCTTTTACGATTTTCTGTGTTTTCTCTTCATTCTCCCGAGACTTTAGCAATAACTTACTAAACTCTTCCTTTTCACTGATAACCTTTGACAATTTTGTTTCAACCTTTGCAACCTTTTCCTTCTCAACCTTTACCAATTGCCTGATTTTTTTGGCCTCAGCTTTGGCATACAACGTTGATTGAATGGCTTTCTCCCTTTCCTTATCCAATGCGGAAATTTCATTCTTTAGTTCCAGGACCTGTGCGTGAGATTTTTCCGATTCTTGTTCAGCCTGGATCTTCGACTCTTTTAGCTTGTTATAATCATCAACGGTTAAATAACTGTTATGAAACGGATTTACCTGGCTGAGGGTAGTCAGGTAAAGAATCAGAAAGATATCACACATACCAACAAGAAATATTCTCATAATAATTTATACCTCTTCAACAAAACCTGGAGTTGACGTATCCGGCAGAGGAACAATAATGGTAAATTTCGCGAATAAATGTAATAAAATACCGGATATAGTAGTAATATATGCCAATGGAGCAGATAGAGAACCTGTCATAAACTGAGTTAAGCAGACACCCAACAAAGACCCTAACAACCCAAGGTACATCGGCATCTCACAAAGAAATATTATCTCTCTTCTTTCTCTCTGACTTAAACATCCACTCTTTGCCTTTTGTGACGCAAAGAGGATTGGAAACATCTGTAACGCCCCGAATGTCGCGAGAAGGACTAAAATCCACTTGGAGATTACGAATGGCGTGTTGTTTGTACTTTGTGGATTGGTATCAATAAGATATTGGGTATTATTGTCTACCGGAGGTTTGAAATCGGAAATCGGTCCGGGAGAGACCACAAGATAACCGATAAAACCAAGTAACAAGATAAACAATACCAAGAGAGGTATAAAGATATGGAGCGCCCCTGAATTCCCGCTATAGTTCATTATTGGTTCTTCAATATTCTCTTCTTTATTGGTCACAATTTGTTCCCTCTTTCTTTTTGGAGTTCAGTAATATTCTTTCCTGACAGATCACTATTGTTGGCATTAAGATGGCATTAATAAATTTTACTCTTTTTATCAACCATTTCAAATCAAAACCGATCAATATTAAATATGAGATTTTATTCCGTTACATTGTTGAATGTGATAAAATACTCTTTGTCGTCACTTCCTTCTGACTTATTCGGGTTTCCAATATTTCAAAATTCAAATGACAAAAAACAATGGTAGAGTCTTATCTACATCAATACTCCTGTTAACGTTTTCTCATCTCTTTAATGATTTTTATGCCGGTTTTTTAATGCCTCTTCTCTCCTATTTTCAGTCACATCTCCACTTAACAATAACACAAGTGTCCATATTGCCCACTGTGCTTGCGGTGTTTGGTTCAATCTTGCAGCCCGTATTCGGATTTCTTGGTGACAGGTTCAGCAAGAAACTATTTGTCGTAACCGGTGTTCTCTGTTCCGCAATTTTTATGAGTTGTATAGGTTTTGCGCCAAACTTCATTTTACTTATTTTTATGCTCATATTCGGGGCTTCAGGTGTAGCCTCCTTTCATCCCAATGGAGCGGCTACTGTTGCTGGTCTTATCCAAAACAGATCTACTTTTTTGATGTCTATCTTCCTTATGGCCGGTTGTATAGGGCTGGCCGGAGCGCCATTTATTATCACTTCGATTGTATCTTTCGGTGGTTTTAACAAACTATGGTTATTGTCTTTGCCAGGCGTAATACTGTCTTTAATATTGATTAAGGTTTTACCCGGTTTTCATGGAAATAATAGTAAGACAAGGCTATCTGATTTTAAAATACTTTTTGTCAGAACATCGCGCCCGTTGTGGATTATGTTTTTAATAATGTTTACCCGTTCGGTAGTCATTACAAGTTTTATGAGCTTCATGTCAATCCTTTTTACGGAAAGAGGGCTCACAATGCACAGAAGCGGGATTGCCATATCCACTTTTCTGGTCAGTGGAAGTATCGGCGGTTTGATCGGCGGATATCTTTCTGATAAAATAGGCAGAAAGATCATAATAGCCGGCTCCTCAATCTTTGCTTGTCCTCTACTTTTATGGTTTTTACATGCAGACGGGAATTTTTCGATGATATTATTGGGTTTAAGCGGCATGGTTATTTTTGGAGCTTCTGCTGTTAATATATTAATAGTTCAAAGATTGTGTCCGGACATGGCCAGCTCTATTGCCGGGATCTCAATGGGACTTGTCTGGGGTTCTGCAGGCCTTATGCTCCCTGTAGTCGGGTATATTGCGGACCATCATAATATGTGGACATCCTTAAGGATTGTAGCATTAACGCTTCCGTTAGCAGGAATGCTGGTTTTAATGCTGCCGGATATTGATAGTCCGGCGAAACATCTGAGTAAAGAGTAGTAAATTCTGAGTATTTAGTTTATTATCTCAAATTAAGTCGCTATAGCGACGAAAGACTATCCTTCGACTCCCCGTCCCATCCGGCACAGGCGAGGCACTCGTAATGATGTCACACTGAGCGCCTGCCCGACTTCGTCATTCAGGCGGGGAGTCGAAGTGTAATCAATATTGAAATATACACATATTTTTAAAATACAAAAACATATTCAAAAAGGAACAAAATGGATATATTTATAAAAAACATTGTAGATGTTCTAAAAGTGGAGGTCCCACTTTCTGAGGAAGAGATAGAGGGTTTCATAGAGATCCCTCCTGATCTTGAAAAAGGCGACTATGCGTTTCCATGTTTTGCCATTGCGAAACAGTTAAGGAATGCCCCTGCAAAAATATCCGCCGAACTTGCGCAAAAACTGCCAACCGGTGGAATAATTACTGAAATCAAAGCCATAGGTCCATACCTGAACTTTTATGTCTCCAGGAAAATGATCTTTAAAGCAGTTCTGGATGAGGTATTTACAAAATCAGACTCTTACGGATGTTCGGAATCCGGAGCAGGCAAAACTGCCGTCATTGATTACTCTTCCCCAAACATTGCAAAACACCTGGCAGTACATCATCTCCGTTCTGCGGTAATTGGGAACGCCATTCACAACATATACAAGACCATAGGATATAAATGTATAGGGATAAACCATCTGGGCGATTGGGGTACGCAGTTCGGACAATTAATAGTCGCCTTTAAGAGATGGGGTCCGGACACAAAGGGCCACGTCTCTATAAAAGAGACAGGGCTCGACATCACCAAACTTAACGAACTGTATGTTAAGTTCCATAAGGAGGCCAAAGATAACCCGTCTCTGGAAAATGAGGCCAGAGATTGGTTTAAGAAGCTGGAAAATGGAAATGAAGAGGCGGAGAAAACATGGCAATACTTTAAAGACATCAGTCTGTCAGAGTTTCAAAGGGTATATGAAAAACTGGGCATAACGTTTGATTCATACGCTGGCGAGAGTTTTTATAACAACATGCTTGATGATACAGTTAACAGAATAAAAGATGCGGGGCTGGCTGAAATAAGCGAAGAGGCCCTGATCGTAAACCTTGAAGAGTATGACATGCCCCCCTGTATATTGAGAAAGAAGGATGATGCCAGTCTCTACGCAACCAGGGACATATGTGCCGCTGAATATAGAAAGCGGGAGTATGATTTTAACAAACTTATCTACGTCGTAGGATCAGAACAGAGACTACACTTCAAACAATTCTTCAAAGTCCTTGAACTTATGGGATATGAATGGGTGGACGACTGCGTACACGTAGATTTCGGCCTGATAAAGTTTAAAGGTGGAAAAATGTCCACACGAGAAGGTAAAGTCATCCTGCTGGAAGATCTGCTGGAAGAGTCGTGTAAGATTGCCATGGAAATTATAGAAGGAAAAAATGCGGATCTTGAAAACAAAACGGAAGTGGCAAATCAAGTTGGCATTGGTGCCATAATCTTCTCAGAGCTGAGCACTAAAAGGGTCAAGGATGTCCTGTTCGATTGGGACGAAATCCTTAATTTTGACGGTGAGACCGGCCCATACGTCCAATACACCCATGCAAGGCTCTGCAGTGTATTGAGAAAGTGTGGTGAAACAGCTACAAATGAGGTAAATTTTGATCTCTTTAAAGAAGATGATGAACTGCTGTTAGTCAAAAAACTGGAATTCTTACAATTGACAATAATACGTGCCGCGCGACACTGTGAACCATCGATAATAAGTAAATACCTGCTTGACCTCTGCAGCACATTCAACAGGTTCTACCAACACCACAGGATACTTATTGATGATAGTGAGTTAAAGAAAGCAAGGATTCTATTGATTGATTCCGTCAGACAGGTGATAAAGAATGGCCTAAGCATACTTGGCCTCAAAGCTCCAGAGAGGATGTGATAAAACTTCTTAGACAGGATTCACAGGATGACCAGGATGTTGACAATCTTGATTATAAGGTTTGTCCTTTCACCATTTCAAATAACTTGAAACGATTGACCTATCTGTTGGAAATCTGCTGTTTCCAGCCGTAAGCATTATGCCTGTATTTGTTGAAATTACTTCTTTTCTATCACAAATAGTTCCTGCATTCCTGTTTTCCTTAGAGAAACTTTACTAAGAAAGATAAATTTTGTAATTTCTGTTTGACAGATGATATATACTGATATATTATATTGTTATTGGAGACGCGGGGTAGAGCAGCTTGGTAGCTCGTCGGGCTCATAACCCGGAGGTCGCAGGTTCAAATCCTGTCCCCGCTACCAATTATATAAGGACTTAGGACTTTGTTCTAAGTCCTTTTTTATTGCAGGTGTCCAAAAAGTGTCCATCTTTATAAAATTTCTGCATAAAAATGGTACCATCTTGGTGAGTAATGTTTGGAATGTATCCACTATATTTCTTGAACAACATCTCTACAGAAGTATGCCCCATCATCCTAGCTATCCAACTTGGATTTTCACCCGTGGAAAGCATTAAGGTTCCAAAAGTATGTCTGGTCTGATACATAATTCGCCTTCTAAGCCCTGTCTCTTTTAAAGCAGGATACCATATCCGCTTTCTAAGGTTGCCAATATCGACAATTTTCCCTTTTTTGGAGACAAAAACGTAAGGACTGCTTAGAAAAGTTTTTTCAGACTGTCTTTCAAGAGCCGCTTTAACAGGTGGCAGCATATCTATTGATCTGCGGCTTGCAACGGTCTTAGGTGAGCTTTCCTCACCCATTACCCTGGCATCAACGACATTGATCTTAGCCCTGTTGAAATCAATATTATCCCACTTCAATGCTATCTGTTCAGACGGACGTATTCCGGTAAAAAATGCTACTTCAAAGTAATCCCTGAAATGTATATCTATATTCTCCAGAAACAATCTGACTTCTTCCATACTGAGTGGTTTGATTTCCGTCTTTTCTACCCTTAGCATACCAATACCATCTATTGGATTGATTGTAATGATCTTACGTCTATATGCAGTCTTATACATGGTCTTTAACGGCACAAGGATATTATTAACCCTCTTGTTGCTCAGTTTATCCTTTAAATCTTTAATCAGGTTTTCTATATCTGCTTCTGACACCTGACCTAACCGTTTCTTGCCAAAGGCCGGGATTAAATGAAGATCAAGAATACTTTTGTAATCATAATAACTTGATCGCTTAAGATGCGATTTTCTCTCTTCCAGCCATTGTTCTGCAAACTCCTTGAATAATATACCCCCTTTCGGTTTGTTAATATATCGTTCCTCCGACACTTCTATTGTACGCTTCGCCCAAGCCTTTTTTGCTAAAGTTTTTGAATGCCCTACACATTCCCGCTGTAAGCACCCAGTTAATCACGTCTAGCGAGTTGCTCCAGTTCCTTGGAATCGACATTCCAAGGCAGTAAATCATTTACTGGTTTTCGATCTCGTAAATACATTGGCATCTCTTCGAAAACCTTTCGAAGATACCAGTAAGGCTCTAATCCATTAGCCCTTGCAGTTTCAACCAGCGAATACCAAGTTGCAGTTGCCCTTGCACCGGCCTCGCTTTGTGCAAACAACCACACCTTTCTACCCGTCGCAATAGGCCGGATATGACGTTCCGCATTGTTGTTGTCCAGTTGCAGGCGTCCGTCTTCCACGAAAACTGTTAGTTTTGACCATTGGTTGTTAATGTAGGTAAATGCATTCGACAGCAAACCTCCATAGCTAAACGCCTGCACCTGATTTCTATTAATCCAGGAACGGATCTTATCCAAGCAAGACTTAACTACCTCTTGTCTATATCTCTTTCGTTGATCCGGTGGTTTCTCTTTTTCTTGATTGTCAAGGTAGTAGAGTTCTCTGATCAACTCCATGCCTTGCCGGGCAATATTGGCAGCGCCTGGCGAACTGGCTTTTCTTGCAACATCAAACTTACGACGAACATGTGCCCAGCATCCCAACTGGATAACATTAGGACGCGAGGCTGATGCCCCATAACCAGCGTAACCATCGGTTTGCAAAAAACCACTGAACCCTTCCAACAGTTTGCTGGCTACAGCTCCTGCACGGCTGGGACTGTAGTGCATAAGTACAATCGGGGTATCGTTACCGCCAGTAACACGACACCAGATATAGGACTTCTGTTTAGCAGTTCGTCCTTCTTCGCTCAGAACCTGAAGGGTGGTTTCATCAATGTGAAGATAGTCATGTCCATCAAGCGCATTTTCCATGGTAGCTACCAGAGGAGAAATAATTTGCTCTGCACCTTTGATCATCCAGTCTGCCAATGTGGTACTGGTGAACGGTACGCCAAAACGTTTTCCAGCAATAGAAGCTATACGGTTTAGCGGAAGACCATCAGCAAATTTGCTCGAACCAACCCAGGCAAGAACACCTGGTGATGCTTGGGTTCGAGGCAAAGGAGCCGGTGGACTTTGTTGTGCAGTTATTGGCGGTTGCTTGCACTTGGAGTTAGAGCAACTGTACTTGAACTTAATGTTCTCTATTACTTGAAACCTGGCGGGAATCACGTCGTACTGAAATGAAACCTCTTCTCCTATTCGATTCAGGCAAGAACCACAGGAACACTGTTTCTCTTCTTCCAGCAGATCATGCTCCACGCGAACACGCGGAAGATGCTGGGGAGGGACACGTCGACCACCAGTCTTTCTGGTGTGCTCAGGTACCTTAGTTTCGGTTGCAGGTTCAACCTCACAAGCAGCATCCTCGTTACCGAACAGCAATTGCTGGCGCTTATCAAAACGCTCAGACTTTGAACTGAAACGATGATAAAGGAGGTAGTTGATCTTTTCTTCGAGTAGCATGATCTGGTGGTCTCTAGATTCGAGTTTACAACGCAACTCATCGTTCTGCGCAAGCACATTTTCAATACTAAAATCTGTTATTTCAACCACCGCTTCCATGACCTAAATCATACCATATTTCCTATTCATTCGATAGCTTATACTGCAATTATTACTGGTTTTTTTACCAAACTTTAAAGGTGTTAACTTGGTGCTTACTTCCCGCTTACGAATACCATCAACATAAAAGTCGATATACCAGCGCAATTTGCCGTCTTTGTCCTTCTTACTATAGATGCCCATGCTACCTCCTTTCCACTAAATTGGATTCCAAAAATTTGTCAATTTCAGACTTTTCAAATTTTAAATGGCGTCCAATCTTATAATGGCGGATTTTTTTTGTAAAGCACCAATAACGAATCGTACTTTTTGGCACACCCAAATACTCAGCAATATCATCAACACTTAATAGCTTTTTCATTTATTCTTCCCGGATATTACCTTACCGAAACAATACCGTTGTCCCGGATTACCGCATCATTTACACCTAGATTTTTCAGCACTTTCAGTGTTACCTTCTATACAAATTAATAGCTTGTAAATATAAACTTTCATATGAAGCTAATGCCTCGTTAAAACACTCGATACTTGCCGCACCCTCATTACATGCTTTCCATACATTGTTGATCCTGTCATCTGCATTGTTGATCTTATCATCAAGACCAGGATGATGTTCTCCTATATACTGTATTGTACCTTCTATATAGCTTTTATTAACTTTGCTCACAGTTTCAAGAAAGACATCTTGAAGGTGTTCATCTGAGATCGGCTCTAACTTTTTTTTACTACCTTCCGGCTTTGCCCTCGAAAGATACTTTTCCATTAAATCCATTGTTTTATTCTCCTTAAAACCATTGACAACATTGACAGAATGGTATTCTACCGCTCAAAAAAGAGACTTTGTCAATGCTGTCAATGAATTCATAGCGTTTTGATTATTGGATTTACCTCAAAGGTCGCTGTTCTTGTTCCCTCGATTTCCTTGATATAGCTTCTTTCAATCAACAACTTTAGCCCCGGTGTAACTTCTCCCATTGTTTTTAAGGCATATTTATGTCTCAAGACATCTCTTCCGGTAAATGTGTAAGGCTTATGATGTATTAAGTATTCGAGTATCCTTTTAGCTGATTCAATCTCTGGACTCTCATTCATGAGGCCAAATGTCGCTAACGCATGTTCACGATAATAGGCGCCTATTACAGCAGAACCATTGACAACATTGACAGAAATAGGATTATTTGTTGCCTGTTGTCCTTTCTCTGCATAATGTAACAATCCAGCTATCCTTGCAACTGCGCCGGGAAGTTTAGATCCCCAATCCTTCATCGCTGACATTTGTTTACCCGGCTTCATTTCAGCTTCTATATCGTCATGGAACTCATCCCATGCCACATGTGCTTCAGAAGACAACTCAAGATTGTGAAGACTTAGCGGCACGCTCATTAAACTAATTATATGTTCTCTATATTCTTGTTTAAGTTCCTCTGATATTGTCTCTTTCTGCCGTTTTCTATAACCTGCCCGATGTTGACAATAACAATACAAAATCCTCCCGATAAGACCGCGCCCTTTAAATTGTTTATTTCTTCCAATTTCCTTGATAATGTCTTGCTGAACAGCCAAACATATAGTTAAGGCGGGGGATCTCATAGACTGCGACTTTCTTCCTATTCTGTGATTGCTGCAAGGGTCTCCTGCATGGCCTTTTAGATAAACGTCAATATTTCCGTTACCATTTGTATTGTATCTACCAGCCATTATTCCAAAGATGCCGCCTTCTGCACTTGTTACGCTCATGCGTTCATTGTTCTCTGTCATTAATTTAAACAAGGCTTCGGATGTAATATCATCCACTATGTATACAGGAGCCTCTTCATCGTCGCCTGTTACCTCTCCGGCCTTCTCTTCCTGATACTCATAAATAGGAGCCATCATTATATTCATTGTGCTTGTTTTGCGTTCACCCGGATCAAGGATTGGACAAGTAAAAATATTAACTGGTTCAGTGTGTGTTAATAAGTTAACTTGGCACTTCTTTGAAAGGCATGTAGATAATGCCGCTAAATACATGCTTCCTGGCAATCCTTTATCTACTTGATTTACTTCGGCTACTGCCTCAACCATTTTTCTTCCTGTTACTGGCAACATTTCTGTGGGAAATTCCGGGAGTTTAGAAAAGTCATCAAAGGGTATGGGGTCCTGCCATTCGTTCTCATCTGCCCCAGTATTTTTATTGATAATGGGTTCTACAGTGTCTTGAGATGGTATCCATGCGGGTGCATCCTTGATAATACTAACCAGTTTGTCTTTATCATTACCCGGTATCTCTGCCCAATCAATAATATCCCCTTTCTCTTGCAGCCCCGGCAACTCAATTATCTTCACAACACCTACTTTATTATGTATATTATTCGCAATCATTAAGGTATAATCCATGCCGGGCTTGTCATTATCAGGAATGAGAACTACTTTTTCTTTGTCGTCTATATATTTGAAATATTCATCTTTCCATTTACTTTTGGCTCCTGAATCAAGTGTTGTGGCAGGCAACCCCCACTTTCTTAAAAGTTCCGCTTTGCCTTCGCCCTCGACAAAGATCAATACCTTATTCTCGACGACATCTGGCAGGTTATAAAGTACAGGTTCGCAACCTCTGCCATTTACCCATTTTCCATGCTTCAGATGTTTAAAGAAAAACTCCTTATTTTTCCCATCTCTTCCGGGTTCAACACGTTCCTTGATATAAAGTGTTTTGCCTTCAACGTCTTTGTAGTTAAATGTTGCCACTACCTCTGATTCAGCAGAGGTATTTGCAATCCCATGCATTTCAGCCAATTTATTAACAGCCATATTGAAATTTACTCTTTTATAACCCATAAACAAATCAATCACGCTCCCACTTGCACCACAGGCAAAGCATTTAAATCTATTTCTGTTTTTATCTAGGTTTAAACTGGGATGAATATCTCCGTTATTATGCGAGTGAACGTTGTAACATTTGATTTTATTTTGGTTAATAATGCTGAAACCAAGACGATTTGCGAGACCAATAATATCTACTTCTTTCTTGACTTTATCTACTAACTCTTTGTTCATAGTTTTGCCTGACTGATTTCTTCTAAAAAATAATCTATACATTCTCGACTAAATTCGAGGTTTCACTGGTACATTCTTTTGCCAGAAGTTTATCACGATACCATCTTAATAAGTATTTCAACACGGACATTCTCATTTTGATGACACCTCAAAAAGTGCTTCACGTATTTTATTAATATCACTTTTCTTATAAATTCGGTGGCCGTTGTCTAAGGTTGTAAAATCCTCAGCCTTCAACTTCCTTGACTTGAATAAGTAGTCCAGCCGGTAGCTGGGTATGTCTAATACTCTTAGTATTTCTGATGTGCTTAGTAACCGTTCTGTATTTGCCACTAAAAACCCTCCTGTTAATGTTGAAACAGCAATAACGTAAACCCTTCACTATTCCTTGTTTCAGCGTCTAATATTAGACAGAAAGGGGACTCATGGATTAAGATATTTCTGTAAGATTTGTAAATAACGATAGATACGACGATAAATATTTTTTTGAGAAAGTTTAAAACAGGGCAAATATTGGCGTCTAATATTAGACGGGAGGTGATAATTCTATGGCTTGATTGGTTTACGAGTAGGTTTTATTTATCTGATTTATTAACTTCTGGAAATGTCATTATCTTTGTAATCGATAACGCTTTTAGATTCATATTCGCTTGCTGTTTCTGGCATGCATTTACTGCATAATATTTGAGTATTATCGCTAACCAACTTATATATCGAAATATTTTGATCGCATTCGAAACAAATAACATTTTCTATTGTCATATTGGGTATTCTTTGAGTAATTTCTTTTGTAACAACTTGAATCGCCTCTTTAAGCTCTTTTATTTTATCCTTGTCACGGCGCACCCCAGTGTTACTTACTTCCGATTTTAATTCTGTGAAATATTCTTTCAAGCTATCGAGATATGTATCTACTTCCTGTTTTTCTTTTAAATCATAACAATAAGCTTTAAATAAAAGGCGGTATCCACCTTTTTCATTGGCTGGAACAGGATCACCATCAATACCAAAACATTGTCTCAGGACATTTCTCAACGATGTGATTTGAGCATTCAACGTACCTCTTTCACTATCAGTACCCAAAGGGAAACTATATTTGTTGTTATCATTTGCAATCCGTTTGAGCAATACTAAGGATTCGAGAGGCTTGAATGTCCTGGTTGCCTTTTTATCTACAAACCCTAGGTCTTTCAAAGAAACAGTGTCTTTTTCTGTACTTTTAAAGATTATACCGACTTTATCTTCCAAATGGTTTGGGAAAGCCATTGTTAAGTCTTGCCATTTAGCATTTTTTGGGGTCTTTTTGTATAATGGGGAGTTCTTGTACTGCGCCAGATCATCAACCAGTTCTTCCTCTGATCCTGCTTCTTTAGCATCCCCACCATCAAGCGAAATCAGTTTGAACTGCTTTAGAAAAGGCTTTGGAAAAGGCTTTGGAAAATCATTAAGATCATTATACGTGTACACAACTAACCATTCAAAAATAGTTGGCAAAGGACTCGAAACATATACATTCTTTTCAAAAACAGATTGGCTCAGGTGCTTACCGTCTTTAAAAATAGTTGTTAAATGTTTGTTTTTGGATATACCATTATGCTCAGCAATAATTTTTGCTAGATTAATATAGTTTTCTACATCCTCGTTGTTTCTACAATGTAAATTATCAAGAAAAATTAGTCCATCACATCTAAACAAAAGACCGTCTCTTAATAGAACGCCATTATTGTCAACACGGCCTGCTAGTTCATTATAAACGCCCTCGCCATTCATAAACTCACAATCAATAAGTTCCCAGAAATAAGGCCCTTCGCCTCCTTTCAAATATACTCTCGCCCACATATCACGAATCTTACTCATTAAGTTCTCATGGTCATCAGCAAGCAAGTCACCATAAAGAAAAACTGATTGACGCTTCTCACAGCACTCTAAAAGTTTATTTACAATTGGGGAGAGTTCTTTATTTTTATAGTTGGTTTTATGTTCTTTAGCCATGCTGCTACCTCTCTTTTGTAACTCTCTAAGTGAAAATTGGAACAACTGGTAGAGATTGCCAGCTTTCAGGAGCGACCCTAGTCCCAATTCTTTTAGAATTAATAAATTAACATGGTTGAGAGTCTAAATCAATCCTATTAAGACATCAAGAAAACAAAAAACAAATCCGGCCCCCCTGCCCCTACCTCTTAACACATTCAATATACTGAAGTGCTTAACATATGATTTCTAATAGAATGATGGTCACATAATAACCGACTATATTGAACTGAGTGTAATAGTAACAGCGAGACAGCCGTAGAAACAAACATGAAAACTGTATCACTACAACTCAGTGAAGCTGAATAAAATATGCAACATGTGATAATATTTGTGACAGTAGGAGTCAGTATTTTTTGCTCAGGTGGGGCAGTTTTTTGCTTTTCTGATTATTTCTTCACCACTTGTGTTAAATTATTGATATAAGTCTTTATTTTACGTCCTAAAAAACAGGTCTTGGAGCGACTTAATCATAATAACGCCCCACCATTTTTTGAGAAAAACAATCGTTCATAACTCTTTGTCAAATTAAGACTTAATTCCAACGTCGTAAAATAAGTATTATGTTATGTTCAGAAAAATTCTTAATACTGCAAGCTCATTCCGTGCTGTCATATCATATGTTTACTAAAACTTTATAACTCAATCTCTTTTCATTATTATCTATCAACACTATGCCAATATTTTTCTAGTATTGTTTTTACAGGGGCTATCAAGCTGGTTATTTTATATTCATTTACCTGAATAGTTTACGGACTACTTACAAATATGATTTTTTTTATACCGTTTCTTAAAAGTCTATCCATAAAACAATTGAGCCATATAGCTTGTTTATTATTTCTTGTATGCCAGCTTCAAAAGAAATCTGCATATTGTGTAAATAATAAATATATACCACCACTTCCACTTAAATTTTTTAAATGGCTGCGTGACAATATTTTCTTTTTTATTAAGCTCCTCAATAAATTGCCTACCACTTTCTGTGTCTAAAATTTCAATCTCATTCTTACTTACGGACTTAAAAAAACTTGGCTCTATACGCCTATATGCTTTTTCTTCTTCACTTCTTTTTTTAAATATTTCTTCATTTCTTCGTTCTTCACCCCTTCCTTTCTCTAATTCGGCCTGTTTCTTTTCCTTTTGTACATGCGGTTTATATTTTAATTCATATCCGTGATTTTCTTCTTCTATACATTTTTTAGCAATCCTGTCATTTTCTACATTTAACTCTCTCTCAACATGTTTTTGTTGTTTGCGCTCTGCTTCCCCTATCCACCACTGTTCAGGTTTTTTTACTATACAGTGTGCTCTTTCAAAACGAAATCCTGTATTTTCTATAGAATTAATAGCAGTTTCAACATCAGTCCTAAAGAATTCTTTTTTATGATGATACTTAGAAAGTGTCCTATGAGCTTTTTTTTCAGCTTGAACCATATCATTATAAAAATAAGCATAGTATGCAAGCTCGAAAGATTCGGGGACACCTGTAGTTTCAAGTTCTTTAGCCCTCCTTGTAGGAACTGTCTGTGACATTCCGATTTTTACCAAACCAGGCATGGAATTGTTAGTCATTATATATACAAAACCTGCTTTATCCATAGTAGCATTTAATTAACTATTGCCAAAGCCACATCACTATTTTTCTATAGCAAGTGCGCTTTATTACGCATTTCATCGCTAGCGATTTATTTCCATAATCCCCCTCGGACTCTCTCTTGCATGTTTATACGCTCTTAAAAACTTATCCTTATATCTAACATTAGGCGGTAAAGACATAACTTTAGTATAACCAGTCTTTACAATTCATATCTTTTGGTTTGTATTATTTTTTCAGTAAGTGTTGAAAACGTTCGTAAAAAGCTTGCACTTCTCTCCTTGCCTTCAACAACTTATTATCTACAAATTTCCATTGGATTTTATCTCTTGCAATGTATGCTATATCGCAGATTTCAATGTAAGAGTTTGCAGGATCATTGTATAAATCAGAAATAACATTACGCAGCACCGTTTCACCAATAACATCATAATTAATGAATGCATCCATTTGCAGTTGTCCTAGCTTGTTAGATACCGATTTGTCTAACGATTCGGGTATTATATCATACACTACAGAAAAAGCGTCAAGTGTCCCATCTTGATAACCTCTTAAATATAATATTCTTTCTTTAGTAGTAAGCGATTGCCAATATTTGCTATAGGTAGGTCACTCTTCTTCTGCCAATACAATATTTGGTATTGCTAATAAAATTAAGATAAAAAACAAAATGCTAATTTTCACTCTTTCCATAATCTCCTTTCTATCTCCCTTGCCTGTTTATGCTCCCTTAAAAGTATTTCTTTATACATCACATTAGTTGGCTTTGCTCTATTGGATATGATTTGTGTGGTATCAATATCTCTTCGATTACCTGTTATTTATTTACTAACAATTTGATAACCAGCCATCAACACTAAGATGGTTGCTTCGGCTGAGTGTTGATTAATTCGTTATGCTTACTTTAAAATTCAATAGAACGTTGGACGAACATTAGAAGTCCATTCAAACCAGTACTTTTCTCTATCACCTTCTGGGTCACCTTCAAAAGATGCAATATATTCTTCACCATTATAAGCAGAAATCCCTGCTAAGACAGAACATTTGAAATATTTTTCATAATCTGAACTAGATACATAAACAGCACATAAATTATTTTCTTTCTTTCCTTTATATGTAATTCTTATATCTTCATCGGTTCCACGAATCCAAATAATAACCCTACATGTATCACCAATTGTTAAACAGCAAGCCCATGCATAATCAAGTTTTTTGGTTCTTTCATTTTGGAGTTTAAAACTATCAATTTCAACATTTCCATTCTTTGTTGATTTAAATGGCTTGGTATTTAATATATACCAATTTGGTTCAGGAACAGTTTCTTTATTAGATTCTTCAGCAAAGGTCGAATACGGAATTAATAAAACAATAACTAAAATTAATGTTACAAAATTTTTCATAATACCTTTCTATGCATAACGCCTCTCTTCACCCGCCGGGCGGGGGCACAAACGAAATTATTAATATTATTGATAAACTACAATTTATAGTTTCTGTATAGCATTACTTTTATAAGTATAAGGATATTCAGAAAGCAAGATTACTACTATAAAAAAACAATGTGAAAACCCATCTACTTATATCCCTGTAAAAATAAACTTAATTTATGAAAAGCACATCTATCATCTGATGGAGTATTTATGTGTTGTGTGCAATCAAATAGATTGTCTATTAGGGGTATGATACTTAAGTACTTATTAAAATCAAGAGGAATAATGATAAATAACCCTGACTGGCAGAAACCTAAAACCAAACCATACCTTCATCAACTCTCTCTAAAATGCATTGAGGATATAGCTGTATTCATGGAAGTCATTATTACAGACGAGATGAATTGTGATTCTTGCCTTATATTGCTGAGGAAAATTTAAACATCAGGGCACACAGGGAAATTACTGGTAAACTTGTTTGGTGGATTGATAAAAAAACACCTACATCCCTCAGCGTATGAAGAATGTAGGCGTCTGTATAAATGAAGCTATAAATTATCTAACTATTATCAACCGTATCAACTGCTTTCCTTTTCCGTCTGCGTCTTACTTCCGCTCCTGCAAGCCCGGCTAAACCGATTCCAAGTAGTACGATAGTTGTGGGTTCGGGAACGGGGGTTTGCTCAAAAGCTATTCCAGAGTTATGGCGTAAATTTGTTCCAAACGAATTAACCTGCGCCCCGGCAACTACATCTATGACATTGATATTTAGTGAATTTGTTCGGTCGAAACCGTAGAGGTAGCCATTACTACCGAATGCTAAACTACTATTTGGATTAACACCTACCGCCATGGAACTGACTTGTAACCCAGTTGCAACATCATATCCTAACACGACACCACCTCCTGTTTCAGCAACACCATAAAGATTGCCGTCAAGGCCAAAAGCTATTCCAGAGTTATGGAGAAATGCAGAACAAAGAACTGTTAATATAGTAACCAAGACAAACTTCTTCATAATAAATAGACCCCCCTTTAATTAAAATGTATAATTATATATACAGAAGCTTATAGTACTTAATTAATAAATCAACATGAAAATTGAAATACTAATTGAAAAATGAAAGGCCGTGAAACTTCAGATTCACCACCTGTTTATATTTAATATGATAAACAATATATAAGAGAAGTAGTGTATGTGCCTTTTCTTTCTGTATGCATTTCTGTTATATCCCACTCACAGCCTGAACACTATAAAAGTGTTTTATAACATAATCAAAACAATCTATAACCTTACCTTTAATATTAAAAAAATATAAATATCAAGATACACAAGTATATTACTGGCAAGATGTACTGGTATGTAGTAGGCATAAAAGAACACCTACATCCCTCAACTAATGAAGAATGTAGGCGTCTGTATAATAAAGCAATATCGTTTAACACCGATTTTCTCAGACCGAACTGTAGTCACAATAACAACCTAATTATGCATCCAGAGAATTTGTTGAGGTACTAATATAATGACGGTTGGGCAAATTTATATATTAGTTTTTAGGGTACAAATTTGCTGATTAAACATTTTTAATAGTTTTAGTGTATATTCAAATCGTGTGGTTTTTACCTCGCAAACAGGTATGAAACTATCTATTTTAGCCTAAACTTGGATAGAGCCAGCATGATGATAATCGCTATTTAGCTGTCTTAATCGCCAAAACAACCACCTAACTATCTTACAAAGCAACCTGTACTAACGGCAAAAACAATCAAATTTCGGGTTTATTAGTGACGAGTATAATACTTGAGAAAATCGGTGTTTAATGATTACCTAACTATTAATTGTTTTCTTTTTACGTCTGCGTCTTACTTCTGCTCCTGCAAGTCCAGCTAAGCCTATACCGAGAAGGGCGACGGTTGTGGGTTCGGGTACGGTTGTACCACCATCTATGGACACTCGAACATTGTCTATACCCCACCATTCGTCTATTTGATCGGTCGGCCCACCGAAGGTTACGGAAAATGTGCTTGCCGTATGGCTTATCTGGAAATCGTCTCCAGTACCCGTTGGATCCAGTCCCAGATAAACATGAGTCGCATCAGCTCCTGAACCGAAAGGAATAAGATCCGGGCTGCCGGGGTAGCTCTGGCCTTGGGGCTGATGGTTAGTAAATGTCCATGATCCGTTTACATCGCCACTTAAACTGAAAAAATCTGGACCAAAAGTGGTGTTATTACCATCCCATGTAGAGAATAGATATAGGTCGAATTCCAAGGCTAGTGCGGTATGGCTGCCTATACCTGTGAGATTTAATGTGCTGCTCTGGCCAAGGGTGAAGTCTCCCAGGTAATTACTCGTTACGCCCCTGTTAGGAGTAGCGATTCTAGTGTCAGACCAGTTAGCGGATATAGGGGTCAATTCTTTAACTTTGACAGAACAAGCAGGGATCAGACCTTGAAAGCAGAATATAATGGACTGGGATTTTTCATTAGATGGATCACAAACAGACGAATATAGGAAACAGTTAATCGCCGAACATAAAATATATTTTAGTGATCCAATTACTTTCAATGACGCTCTAGATTGCAATGTACCGGTTCACTGCTCCATCTTATATTAGTTTTACATGTATCCCTTACTATAAAAGTATGCAAAAATGTAATTTTTTATTCCTGTCTCTACAAACCTGATCTATTGACAAATAAATCCTGGTGACTTAGTATTACCTTTCAGCCCTTCCACTTGAATGCATTATGGCAACTAGCCTTTGACAACCAAGTAGGCAAATCAAAACAGGCTAAAATAGTTGTAACTATACCAAAAAAAATTGAGAAGCTAGTCTCTTGACGTCTGGTTAATATCATTTTTATATGAAAACCTGGAACAATTTATTTGTATACATCCCCTCGTGGTCCGATATGATCTACATAGATAATTTTCTTCACTTGATCAACCCAGAATATCAATCTTATATTTCCTATTCGGATTCTGAAATATCCTTTCCATTCTCCAAACATCGGTTTTACATCTTCACGCTGGAATAGAATTATCGATAAGTTCAGTTAATAATTCTTTAATTTTGGCTTTTCTAAATGAAGTGAGTTTGTTCAGGTATTTGAGAGCTCGTTTGTGGACAATAACTTTAAACATTTAAATTGACTCTAAATCAATATAAGCATCTTTATTAGAATTATCTCTGTCAATTTTTGCATGCTTAAGATCTTCAATTGCTTCTTGAGAAAGATCAAGCCCCAATGATTCTTCAATTTTTTTGTATTCCTCCCATGGGATAATTACTTCCGTAGGATTTCCATTAACATCTTTTACAACCTTTTGATGTATAGTAAGCATTATATACCTCCTTATTGTATATCCGTATATTGTTGCAATTCATTTCTAATAATACTTCGGTAATCATTAAAATCAAGGGAAAAGAGACCGGTGACACGCAAATCTGCCGGAACTGACAAGGGTACCGAACATGAAAGGTATCACCGGTTCAATTTCTTCTAACAAAACAGCAGAAAACACTAGAAAACAGCAAGTAAGACGTTACTACCGAATAGCCGTAAAGCCAACAATAATAACGCCTTACTTATTTCTGTTTATTTCATGTTATGTCTCTGATCTGGCTCATAACCATGAGGCCGCAGGTTCAAATCCTGTCTCCGCTACCAAATAAAAAAGGACTCAGGACAACCTCCTGAGTCCTTTTTTATTTGCCTCTAAAACAAGTGGCTGATTAGGCATTCGTGTAAATTTGTGAAATTCGTGTCTGTTACTCACTTCTTGCTTGCCCCCTGCTACTTTATTGTATTATCTGTCTTATATCTACGCTTATCCGCATCCTATTATCCACTCCTTCTTGCCCTCGGAACATTTTGTTCCGAGAACGTGCTTTGCGGTGAACAATTTTTCATATTTAGCATATTCTATTGACAAAGACAGGTTGCTGTTCTACTATTTGTTAATCGATATATTATTCATTGGAGTTTTCTATGGAGAGTGTAGATGCATAATGAATTTACTGCTATTATTGAGAAAGATGAAGATTGGTATATTGCATACTGCCCTGAGATCCCAGGAGCTAATGGTCAAGGCAAGTCACACGATGAGTGTAGAGAAAATCTCGCTCAAGCCATCTCCTTAATTCTTGAAGAACGTAGAAACGATGTTTTAAGTGGCATACCAGAGAATGCAATAAAGGAAGTTGTTACAATAAAATGAAAAGGTATGCACTACTTAAACATCTGCGTAAATATGGATGTTTTCTGAAAAGAGAAGGAAGTTCACACTCATTATGGTGCAATCCAAATACAGGTCATGTAGAAGCAATTCCCAGACACAATGAGATCCCCAACAAACTAGCAAAAAAGATTGTTAAATCTTTGAATTTACCTGAATTATAAACGCAAAAGATAATTTGGGTTTCACGCCCCTTAATCTGTATTTAACTCTAGTTTAAAATACTTATTCCAATTGTAGAGTTGGTCAAGTCTCTTCTTGACTGCATGTTGCCTTTAGAATTTCAATCCCCTTGTTGCCTCCCTACTTGCATCCAAATAAATCATACAAAAACTCATTTTTGTCAAGTCCGGTTTGCTGTTTTTATCCGAGGATATCTGTGAAAATCCCTGCCCGACTATTATTGTAGGGGTTGTGGCCAGAGCTTTCCCCTTTTCGTGATAATTCGTGAAATTCGTGTCTTTGTTTTTTGCCTTTTTACTTCAACATTTCTTTTAAACACTATTCATATTTCAAGTGTAATGTGAAGCATCATACCTTTTTACTAAACTATAATATCACGATTATTTGTGATATAATGAAAAAGAAATACATTTTAACTTTTTAGAATATAGCAGGTAAAGTCTGCGGGTAGTGTGGCGTCAGTATTGAGGTAATAGATGAATAATTTGTTTAAAATAAAATACAAACTAATCATTAGTTGTTTATGCATCGTTATCGGTTGCTCACATGCACCTTACCGTTATAGTTTTTCCCTTATTGATCCACAAAGTGAAACGATGAGTTTTGAGGATCAAGATGTTCATTTTTCATTTATACCGTCTGCTGAAAATATACAGGTAGTAATAAAAAACAAGAGTGATTGTAATATAGATCTTATTAGAGATAAGGCTGAGTTTATAGACCATATTGGTGAATCCTACATCATTCATTATGGTTATGATTATGTATCAGAGGTAAGATCCTATAAAAGTAATCTAAGATATGCGACTCCAATGAGGATAAGGCCGGGAACAGAAATAATGGGACATGTCTGGATAAATGATTGGCCACACTTTCTCTTAGGAGAGGGCCCAGATCACTCACCCATGTCAGCGTACAATATAGACAACCTGAAGGAACCTCTCTTCCCAAGATACAGCTTTGAAGGAAAAGGTAAGGCCTTAAAAGGTTCAACCTTTAAATTGATCCTGCCAATTGATTGCGACGGAAAAATAACCAGCTATGATTTTACGTTTATGATAAATGATGTAATGAAATAAAAATCGAAAAATAATAGTTATTATGATATCGTCTTCTATAAGTCTATTATATCAGGTATAGTGTCCCCCAATTAATTGATTATACGATTATATTTATATTGTAGGTTATATATATGATTATATAAGAAAGGTATTAAATATGGATACATATGAAAAGTGGTTTGACAAAGTGGAGGCAGAGAAAGAAGAGGCTGAAGCAGATGACATTAAAAACAAGTTGAATGACAAAGTGCAGGCAGAGAAAAAACAGACTGAAGCAGACGACATTAAAAACAAGCTGAATGACAAAGTGCAGGTAGTGAAAGAACAGACTGAAGCAGAGGGGATTGAAAACAAGTTGAATGACAAAGTGGAAGAAGAAACAAGGCTATCTGACATAATTCCAGAAGTGATTAAGTCACCTGGCAAATCTGAAGTTAAAAAAAATCTGTGTGACAATGAAGAAGACAAGAAAAAACTGGTTGCCGAAAATGAAACAAAAGAAGCATTGAGTGAGAAGCAGGACGAGAAAATAGGCCATCTGCAAAAGTATAAGAAGAAATTAAGTGATCTGATAAAATCCAGATCAAACAAAAAACCACCTGTCAATGTCAAGCCGAAGGATAAACCAAATGATCAAATAAAAGTTTTTGAATTTTCAAAAGATATTAGTACCGTCGAAATAATATATGATATTTGGACAAAAGATGTTCAATTGAAAAACCGTGTTTTAGTTGTTGAAAACAACTTAGACAAAAATGGTTTTAAAGACGAGATGCTGACAATGATCAAGACTTCAGGAATTGATTATATAATTGCTCCGGGTTTCGAAAAAGGGTTTTACGAGAAAGCATCTGACGCAGAATTACAACTAATAGAATGTAGTGATACAAAGTTGATAGACGAAGGAATGAGTATCATGGTGTATAGGGAAGCAGGTGTAATCTTTGACGTAGACAATGGGCAAGAATTTAAATTCACGCTTATGACAGATTCAGTACGGAAAAATATACTACAAAAAATAAGCTTAGAAGTTGGAGAAAGTGTACTAATCGGTAATGACTTATCGATAAGAGTCTTAGATATAGAGAAAGACCAGAGCAAAATATGTATTAATGCGTTAAAAGTAGTTACGGCCTACCCACAAAAATATCTTACGATTGGTGATGAAATTAGAATAATAATTTTCAAAATAATCCCATATCAGATTAAATTAGGAATTGAGGTTCCAGAATGCATAACCATAAACAGGCAATAGATGTTGAGTTTAGAGTTAGTAGTTCTTTTAATTGTCTATTTCACTACAGTTTGCTCCAATTGAATCTTTGCTAATATTATCTCTGGTATTTTCGGCAAGACGCCAAAAACTTCTTGTTGATAGTAGCTGAGTGTTGTTATTTTTCTAATCTGCTCAATGACACTGATGCCTTAAAGAGATGTGATCAGGATTTTTGTATCAACAATAAATCACGTATTACAGGATAGTTCAAGTTTTGCTTGATTTTTCTATAATACAGAATAGAATGAAATGAGTACATTTAGAAGAGATATGTTTTCTAACTTAAGTCATCTAAGAAGGTTATCTGCCACAAAGATATTCTCAGAGCAGGCAGCTTCAAGCCTCAAAATGATAACCTCATTGACTGTAACAGCAAGATGCAATAGAATTTAAGAACATTATGAAAGGAGAATAGTAAGATAATGTCAAGCTTACAGGCAGTAACAAACGAAGATTTTGAACAAACTGTCATTCAGGCGAGTACGCCTGTCATGGTTGATTTTTACGCGGAGTGGTGTGGCCCATGCAAGACACAGGGCCCTATTCTTGGCCAATTAGCTGAGGAATTTGATGGGAAGGTCAAATTTGTAAAAGTAGATATAGATGTAGAAGGGAATAAAGATCTGGCGGTAAAATATGGTGTCCTGTCTGTGCCTACCCTCATACTTTTCAGTAATGGTGAAGTGAAGGAAACAATGGTGGGAGTCACAAGCAAGAGCAAACTTAAGCAAAAACTTGAAGAGATTTGAATGATATAGTTTTTTTGTTAAATATTTATATTTCTCACATTTATAAGTGTAGCAAAATAGTCTTAGGGAATAAACTATATGGACAGTTTTCTACAAGGGTTGGAAGGTTACCTTAGTTCATCACCGTTTCTTGCTTTCATTGCTGTTTTTCTTGGTGGTGTGCTTACCAGCTTCACTCCCTGCGTATACCCGATGATACCGATAACAATCGCTTATATAGGGGGGCGTAGTGGTGATTCTAAACTGAAGGGCCTTTCCCTCTCGCTGTTTTATGTATTGGGAATGGCAGTAACATATTCTGCACTTGGAGCATTCGCGGCTTTGACCGGTAAGTTTTTCGGATCTGCCAGCACAAATCCGATACTTTACATCGTTATCGCCAATGTTTTTATCTTTTTAGGTTTGTCAATGCTGGATGTCATTACAATACCCATGCCATCTTTTCTTGCTGGCAGACAAACTGGAAATAAGAGTGGTAGCCGCATCGGTGCTTTTCTGGTTGGACTTCTTGCGGGTACGGTCGCCGCACCGTGTACCGCACCCGTACTGGGTGTAGTCTTGACATTTGTTGCAGCAAAACAGCAGGTTGCCTACGGTGTAAGCCTGCTCTTTGTTTTTTCCATAGGATTAGGTACTCTCTTAATACTCGCAGGTACTTTTGCCGGTTTTATGACAAGTCTGCCAAAAAGTGGGAACTGGAGTGTGATTATCAAGAAATTTTTTGGCTGGTTAATGATTGGAGTAGGTGAATATTTCCTCATAACCGCGGGGCAATTATTAGTATAGTCAATAGTATTGAAATAAGAAATCACTCATATCCAATATTGTAAATGGAGTAGAAAACGAGAACAGTAAACACTAACAATTAGTATAAAGGAGAATAGAAACATGCCAACAGAAACTAATGAAGTATATGAATGTGAAATATGTGGTGCTATAGTTGAAGTAAAAGAAGGTGGCGCCGGTACGTTAGAGTGTTGTGGACAACCAATGACTTTACAGGAATAGCAAAGTACGACATATCCATTTAGAAAGAATCTAAAGTAAGAAATAGTTCACTGCAGTGAATTATTAAACATTTAATTTGAAAACTACAATACTTATGAGAATCGTGAAGGTCGAGATTTAACAGTACTGGAAGTTACAGAAGGGAATGCAAAATGAGAAAAGTTTATATGGATCATATGTCAACAACACCTACTGATCCGAGAGTAGTAGAAGAGATGTTGCCTTTTTTTACAGAAAATTTTGGTAATCCCTCTTCTCACCTTCATTCATATGGACTCAGAGCAAAAAAAGCTGTCGACGAATCAAGGGCAAAAGTTGCCGACCTGATTAATGCCAAACCGGAGGAGATAATCTTTACCTTTACGGGAAGTGAATCCAACAATCTTGCTTTAAGAGGCCTGGCCCTTGCAAACAGAGATAGAGGAAAACACATAATTGTTTCAGAAGTTGAACATTACTCAATCTTATACACTGCACGGGAACTCGAAAAAGAGGGTTTCAGGGTCTCATATATCAAGGTAAACAAAGATGGCCTGATAGACCCTGAAGATGTTGCCAAAGCTATAAACAAGGACACCTTCCTTGTCTCTATAATGCATGCAAATAATGAGATAGGGGTAATCCAACCAGTAGAGGAGATAGGCAAGATAACAAAAGAGAAGGGCCTCATATTCCATACCGACGCGATTGCAACGGCAGGAGTTATCCCGGTAAATGTTACAGAGCTTGGTGTAGATTCTTTAAGCCTGACTTCACACACATTTTATGGCCCAAAAGGTATCGCAGCCCTGTATGTAAAAGAGGGAACTGAAATTGTATCTATAATAAAAGGTGGAGCTCAGGAAGGCGGCCTCAGGCCTGGTACTGACAACATACCTGCAATTGTCGGAATGGGTAAGGCTGCTGAGCTTGCCAAAACGGAAATGACTTCACGAATAGAACACCTTATCCCACTTCGTGACAAAATCATCAATGCACTTCCTGAAAAGATAAAATATCTCCATTTTACCGGGCATCTGACACAAAGACTTCCCGGACACGTTAGTTTCTGGATATCTTTTGCAGAAGGAGAATCACTTGTTTTATTTTTAAATTATAAAGGTATCGCCATTGCGAGTGGCTCTGCCTGCAGCTCACCCGATCTTCAGGCATCTCACGTTCTTACAGCTATAGGTGTGCCTCCGGACGTATGTCACGGATCAATTACCGTAAGTCTTGGAAAAGATAACACGGAAGAAGATGTTGATTATTTCCTTGAGACACTACCAAAAGTAATAGACAGATGCTGGCAAATGTCACCCCTTTATGAAGACGAAATGAAAAAAGAGCTGACTTAGGGTCCGAGAAAAAAGCTTCTCATTTTCAGGCCATCTTTATCCGATCTTCACTCACTGAATCCTCAGCGTAACTTAGGTTACGCTTGTGGTTGAGTTCAATCAAATCGAACAAATCGATCCTGAACCTGAGTACGGAAAAATTGGGAAGTTATTTTTTTCTGAGACCCTCAGGTTTTGTTTCTGGTGTAGAAAGATAAAATTTTCTTTTTGAACAACTGTTCCAACTATCTGATTTGTATTTCTTTCTTGCTAATTCCAGAGCCTCTAACTTTTCTCTGTTATACAAATTCCTATCATTAACGCTTGCGTTGAAATATCTGGAAAAACTGTGTTTTATTGAATCCCTCAACTCTTTCTCAGGTATTTCAATGTATGTGATTTTCTTCATTAAATCATCAGTTTCCGGTTTTTGATTAAAACAATTTGAATATTTTTCAGTATTGATTCCGGTCAGTATTGAACCATGCTGAAGTAGTTTTCCTTTGACCCTTACCTGGGCGCTACCGACAAATTTTTTCCGGTTGATTGTGAGTTCATTAAATGATGTCTCCTGGAAACAAACGGGATTATCTCTGTTTCTGGTATTCAACTTATTCATTTCCGGTTTTAACCCTAAAGCTCTTAAACCCTGAGTTATAGCACTGCTGATAATCTTATATGATTCTACAATCGACCTGGGCATCATTTCCTTATCAACAATAAAGGCATAGGTAAGTTCTTTTTCGTGAAGAACGGCTTTCCCTCCCGTAATTCTCCTGACAACATCAATACTGTTTTCAGCACAATATTCCAGATCTATTTCATGCACATCTTGATACCTGCCAATCGAAACCGCACCTGGCTCCCATTGGTAAAATCTAAGGACTGGTACTTTCGAAGAGAGAAGTATCTCGTCTATTGCCATATTTGTATAGGCGTCATTAAATCCTGTGTCGATAAAATCCATTTTATTGTGAACAAGTGAAAAGTTACTACCCGCTTGAATGACAAAGTCGGACAGGAAGTTTGAAATGAGCTAAAGTTCTGTGAACGTTCTTGTTAACTTTAAGCACTTTAGTTTACTTATGGCACTTCAAACTTGTTTTGAGGCTATGCCGCGTTATCTCATTCGCGTGATAACTGCTCCTGACAAGTGGTCCGGAAAAAACATGTGAAAACCCCATCTCTAATGCTTCTTCTTTTAACTCATTAAATTCCCGGATAGTGTAATATTTTATTACTTCTGATAAATCTGTTCCCGGCTGAAGATACTGTCCGATAGTCAGGATTACAACGCCTGCTCTCCTTAAATCATGTAATGTTTCCAGGATCTGTTCCTTTGTTTCTCCCAGCCCAATCATTAAGCCGGATTTAATCAATGACAGGTAATTACCCGCATGTTCTAATACTTTTAGAGAAAGATTGTAACTCCCTCCTGGTCGTACACATGGAAAGAGGTCCCGTACTACCTCTATATTATGATTGAAGATGTATGGTTTTGAATCGAGGACACACTCCAATAGTTTTAAATCTCCTTTGAATTCAGGTGTCAGTATCTCAATCTGACACTCAGGTGAGAGCTTTCGAATCTCAATTACCGTATTATAGAAATGTTCTGCACCTGAATCATGAAGATCATCTCTTGTGACTGAGGTTATCACCGCGTAACTCAGACCAAGATTTTTAATAGCTTCTGCAATTTTTCGGGGCTCCTGTTTTTCCAACTCTTCCGGCCGACCGGTACGGATGTTACAATAGAAACATTTCCTGGTGCAGACATCACCCATTATCAGGAATGTCGCGGTACCTCTCCCATAGCACTCTGCAATATTCGGACATTTTGCTTCTTCACATACAGTGTTTATATTATTCTCTTTCAGAGTAGACTTTATTCGATTGTAGGTTATACCGGAAGGAATTCTCACTTTAAGCCAGTCCGGATGATGTCTACGTCTTATGTGGAATGCCATGTTAATTTGGGTTTCCTTGCAGCATGGACAGTATCGATCCTTCCAATTGGCGCCTTCAGTGGGGCCTTTGTCAGTTTCTCGGGATCGGATTCTGCCTCTTCTTTAATTACCTTCATTGCTTCTATAAATGCATCTAGATTCTCTTTTGACTCTGTTTCTGTAGGTTCAATCAACATGGCCCCTTTGATGATTAGTGGAAAATAGATAGTTGGCGGATGAAAACCAAAATCCATAAGACGTTTGGCAATGTCATTTGTTGTTACGCCGTCTGGCATCAAGCTGTCATCTATTACAAATTCATGCTGACATATACGGTCATAATGCAGATGATAGTGCTCCTTCAGTTTCTCCTTCATATAATTTGCGTTCAGTACAGCATTTTCAGCAATATTTCTTAAACCTGAAGCCCCGATAGACCTGATGTAAGAGTAAGCCCTGAGAAGAATTCCAAAATTTCCGTAAAAAGAGTGTACTTTTCCGATAGAATCTTTTGATTGTTCAAATCCCAGTTTTTCGTTCTTTTTAATAATCCTGGGATTCGGCAGAAACGGTTCCAGCTCTTTCTTGACACCAACAGGACCGGAACCTGGGCCTCCCCCGCCATGAGGTGTAGAAAATGTTTTATGCAGATTCAGATGTACTATGTCTATCCCGAAATCTCCCGGTTTGACTACTCCCAGCATTGGATTCATATTGGCGCCATCAAGGTAACACAGCCCTCCATAGTCATGAATTATTTTTGTAATTTTCAGAATATTTTCGTCAAATATTCCTAATGTATTCGGATTTGTTATCATAATACCCACAATATCTTTGCCCATATTTTGCCGCAGATCGTCAAGGTCAATCCCACCGCTTGAACTTGACTTTACATGAAGTGGCTCAAACCCGCACAGTGAAACAGAAGCTGGATTTGTACCATGGCAGGAGTCTGGAATTATGACCTTTGTACGCCTCTCACCTAACTTCTGAAACCATGCTTTCATTATCATTATTCCTGTTGATTCGCCGTGTGCTCCGGCAGCAGGTTGTGTTGAGAAGGCGTGCATTCCAGTAATCTCACAAAGGTACTGCTGTAACTGATGTATTATTTCCAGTGTTCCTTTATTGTGTTGTGACAAAGGGTGTATGTTAAATTCCGGGATTTTAGCTGCTACCTCATTTATTTTTGGATTATACTTCATGGTGCAGCTACCCAACGGATAGGGGCCGTTATCCACGCCAAAGTTATATTTAGAGAGATTTGTGTAATGTCTGATTATCTCTACTTCAGAGAGTTCAGGTATATTCAGATCGATCCTCTTTAAATTCTCCGGGATATTAGTTTGTATGTCTAATTCACTTATATTGAATGAACTACTTCCCTCTTTTGATTTTTCATTGAGTAATTTCATCTAAAACCCTGTCTATGTATTCTTTTGGTGTCATCTCCGTACAGCAAACCAGATAGCAATTTTCAAGATCCGGATAATATTTTTCTAAAGAGATACCAATTTCAATATGAGATATTTTTGACTGAATATCCTTACGGATCCTTACAACAAATTCGTTAAAAAAAGGCTTATCAAAAACCAGATCAACACCTTCAATCTGGTTTAATTTGTCTGCAAAGTAAATGGCCAGTTGATTATTTAACCTCGCAAGTTTGCCAAGATTCTTTCCATAAGTAACAAGGTATACCGATGCAGCAAGCATACAGAGTCCCTCGTTCGTGCAGATATTACTAGTTGCTTTCTCTCTCCTTATATGCTGCTCTCTTGTACAGAGAGTAAGCGCAAAGCCTCTTTTGCCATGTATATCAACGGTTTCTCCCGCAAGTCTCCCCGGAATCTGTCTTACATAATCCTGTTTAACAGCAATGATACCCAGTCCTGGCCCCCCAAAATTCATTGGATTGCCAAAAGATTGCCCTTCCGCAGTAACAATATCAACATCATATTCTGAGAATGGTTTCAGTATTGCCCAGCTTAAGGGCTCTGTCGTTGACGTAATGAGTAATATATCTTCAGCTTTTTTTCTGATCCCGTCAAGGTTTTCAATTAAGCCAAAGAAATTAGGGTTTTGGATTATTATCGCTGCAGATCCATCTGTTTTAAAATCAGAAGTTAAGCCATCTTTAATATCCACCTCTACAATTCTGATTTCACTAGCCCTGGCATATGTCTCCAGGACTTCACGATATAACGGGTTTAATGCATGTGATACAAGCACCTGTTTTTTCCCTTTTATCCTTGTCGAGAGTATCATTGACTCCGCAAGGCCGGTAGCGCCATCATACATAGAAGCATTGGAAACATCCATACCCGTCAACTCGCAGATCATACTCTGGTATTCAAATATGGCCTGGAGAGTTCCCTGACTAATTTCAGGTTGATAAGGGGTGTATGCAGTGCTGAATTCACCTCGCGATGTTACAGCGTTTACTGTTGACGGAATATAATGATTGTAATTGCCACCACCTAGAAAAGAGACATGTCTTCTATTTTTTTTTGAGATATTTTCCAGTTCACGTAAAAGTTCAAATTCTGACAACTGGTCGGGTATTCGTAATGGATTGCGAAGAATAAGACTATCCGGAATATCTTTGAACAGATCCATAACATCCTGAACGCCAATATCTTTTAACATTAATGCTCTATCATTATCTGTATTTGATATATAGTCCATTTATTCAATCCCTGTAAGGAACTTATTATACTCTTCAGCACTCATAAGCTTATCCAACTCAACTTTATCCTTTACTTTTAATTTTGCTATCCAGCCCCCTTCGAACGGCTCCTTATTAACAAGTTCAGGTGAACTCTCAAGGACATTATTAGTTTCCACTATCTCACCGTTTATGGGGCAGAAAACATCGCTTACGGATTTCACACTTTCAACAACACAGAGGTTACCGTTCTGCTCAATCTGTTTACCTGTCTCAGGTAATTCCACAAACACTACATCCGTAAGTTGCTCCTGGGCAAAGTCTGTAATCCCTATGGTTACAATATCACCGTCGATCTTAACCCATTCATGTTCTTTCGTGTATTTTCGGTCTATAGGATTTTCCATTATTACTCCTCTGCATGATCTTTAAAGTCGTGTACTTTTCAATAAGGCAATTCCATCTATCACGATTTAATCCTAAATAGTGTATAAAATCAAGATTTAAAAGTACAATACCGTTGCGATGGAGAGGTTTAAGAAAAAAACAGTGTTAAAAAGAAAAGGTGAAATAGAATTTATTTCTTACATGATAGGAAATTTGATAATGTATGTATTTTGATCGTCAAGAGATCAAGAGATAATTAAAAGAGATTATATCAGAATAGTTTTATTCCATATCAGCGTCATCCGGTTAGGTTTTTGCATATTGCAAATTAATGCTCCAAAACTGTCATTCCCGCATGCTTTAAGCGGGAATCCAGATTGAACGAGTCACATAGATACCCGATAAAGGAATTCCTGCCCGAATAGGTACAGGCGGGCGGGTATGACAAAAGCGGTATACGCAAAAACCTAACCGGATGCTTCTGATTTCAATATTTAAATATTTTTGTTAAGTGACTAATACTACTTTTTGAACCTGTTATCAAGTCCAATCCCTAATCTGCAATTTTGAGTTTATAGAAATAATCCAGTTTCTTTTGATTATATAGCGTTTTAAAACTAAAGAACCATATTTTTTCAAACAATTTTTCTTATACCGCAGTATCTCCCTGTTCACCAGTGCGGACTCGGTATGCGTTCATGACATCATAAACAAATATCTTTCCATCTCCAATACTGCCGGTCTGAGAAACTTCCATAATGGTCTGTACTGTTTTATCAAGATCTTCATCAGGAACAACAATTTCAATCTTGACCTTTGGTAGCAGATCAACATTGAACTTCTTTCCCTTCCACACTTCGCTTACTCCTTTCTGATGGCCATGTCCCTTTACTTCTGATACAGTTAAACACTCACATCCCGCTTCCTTGAGGGAATCCTGGGTCATGTTGAGTTTCTCCGGTCGAATAAATGCTTCAATTTTTTTCATAATTATTCTCCTCTCAATACAGTTAATAATTTAAACTCTGTCAAGCAGTTAACGGTCTAAAATCTTTTTATTGTTCCAGATGAAATTTAGTGTACTGCGATAAGGCGCGTCAGGAGCTTCCTTAATCCTGATCTATTCAACTTATACACCTACTGCATGGTATCCTGCGTCAACATGAAGAACTTCTCCGGTAATGCCACTTGCTAATTCACTGCATAAAAAAGCGGCGGTGCCACCGACTTCACTCGTCGTTATGTTTCGTTTCAAAGGGGCTTTGTCTTTCATGCCTTCATACATATCCGAAAAATTCTTCAGGCCCCTGGCAGCAAGAGTTCTCATCGGACCTGCAGAGATCGCATTGGCACGAATGTTTTTTGGACCTAAATCAACCGCTAAATAGCGAATACTTGATTCCAGCGCTGATTTGGCAACACCCATTACATCGTAATTCTTAACAGCTTTTTCTCCACCAATATATGAAAGAGCTATTATAGACCCTCCGCGTACTTCCATCAATGGCAATGCACTCCTTGATAACGCAACTAAAGAGTAACAGCTTATATCCAGAGCGAGCTTGAACCCATCACGTGATGTGTTGATAAAACCATTAGAGAGATCCTCTTCTTTTGCAAATGCTGGAGTATGTACCAATCCGTCCAGGGCATCAACTTTGTTGCCTAATCGTTCAATAAGTTTGTCGATATCTTCATCGGATGTGACATCACACTCCCCAACATCTATTGAGTCTAAAGGTTCGAAAAGCTTCCTGACTTCATTGCCAAACCTTTCATTTTGGTAGGTATATGCAACCTTTGCACCATGTTGCGCGAAAGATTGTGCTATTGCCCAACCAGTGCTGCGTTTGCCGGAAATATTGGCAATGAGAATTGTTTTGTCCTGAAGTAACATTATTCATGCTCCTATATATTGTCTCTATAAATCTTTGTTAGTAATATTTGAGCTGTTCTCAATAAGTTAAGGAATATTTTTTATTTTGACCACCCCATTTCCCTTCCTTCTCAATGAGAGGATTAAAGTCATCGGTACTATTTGTCCGGGGAAGAGGAGAGGTTCCTTAACTTATTGAGAACAGATAGTTGTAAGGTTAGATATGTTAATTGGAATAATAGATAAAATCAACTAATATTTCTAATTCTGTGAATATATTCTGGACGTCACAGATACTAATAATTTAGAGAACAGGCCTCTCTTTCGAGAGGACTCCAGTTCTGGAATCCTCTCGAAAGAGAGGCTTGTCGCCTATTCATATTCATTAAATAATTTATTCAGGCAGTATTCCTTATCTGATTGTTGTGATAAAATTTCCCTTATTTTATCTAAGAAAATGTAACTTTCATCGATCTTATCTCTCAGTATCAATTTAATGATCAGGATATTCGTCATTTTTTCTATATCTCTATCGGCATGGTGTAAACCGAGCTGTTTGAACATTTTTGAAATCAGAAGTTTCTGATATATTAAGTCGAGAGATGGAGTTAGAGTTCCAGTGAAATCATCGAATAATACATTATCCTTTTTCAATCCGATATTGCTGGCAGCAGAATCTATTACCGTTACCGTCATCGGGGCAGGACCGCACAGATAAAATGTTGTTTTAGGATCGTCGTGTTTTA
The DNA here is from genome assembly GCF_002443295.1 of Candidatus Scalindua japonica. NCBI lineage: Bacteria > Pseudomonadati > Planctomycetota > Candidatus Brocadiia > Candidatus Brocadiales > Candidatus Scalinduaceae > Candidatus Scalindua > Candidatus Scalindua japonica. Next base: position 96,251 of record NZ_BAOS01000013.1, read on the forward strand.
GATAACTTGTTAACAATGGGCCTATAAAACCAACCTGGCCAAGCCACTTCTCTCCACTTTTGTCAATCATACCGTGTTTTATGATACTATTTTGGTGTTCTTCTGATATGCCTGAGAAACACTCCTTGTCAATATCATTTAATTCCGCCGGATTATCTCCCCTGAACGCACCGGACAACACAGGTATGAATTTAAAGTTATGATCTGTTTTATGTCGATGGAGCCACTTCAATATATAACGCATGGGAATATCCTGAAATCTTCTTTCACCCAGGAAGAAGTATACTTTCTCTTTACGCCCTTCTGCGAACCATTGGTCGAGAAGCGCTAATATAGGCGCAAGTCCTGCCCCTCCTGCCACAAAGACGGCTTTATGTTTCTCTTTTTTCAGGAAGAAATTGCCATAAGGGCCGGTAAACCTGACCTTCTCACCCGCCCATAAGTTCCAGATTGATTTCTCCTGGAAGTACTCTTTTACACAGCTTGGTCCCATGCAGGGTACCCCACCATTTTCTATCTGCAAACGTGGATTTATTGGCGCTACTCTTGTAATCAGCTTTATAATGTCAGACCTTATCGTCGCTATTGAATAAGCGCGATAGAGATCAATTCCGGGGGTAAAGGGCTTATACTCTTTGCCAGTCTCTTTGCAAAAACAGGCTATCTGCTCACCATACTTTTTGTAATGCTGCTCTACATAATCCTCCGGCAAACAAATTTGTATATACTGCCCTGGCTTAAAATTGAATTTTCGCAGTGGCCGCAAACTTATTTCACACTTATCGGACGTCAATTCTACTTTCTTGATTACACGGGCTGAATATTTCTTGACCTGTAAGGTAGACTTTGGCAAAAAAATGTCAATATCTTTGTCTACCCTTACCTGGCATGATAATCTGGTATATCCGTCACCTATTCCTTTCTCAAGAAATTGTCTTGTCTCTTCTCTTGATTTACGATCAAAAAGAGAGGTTTCTGTTGGTGAATATGTTCCCATATCGGTATATAACTTTATCTTGCATTGCCCGCATGTCGCGTTTCCGCCGCAACCTGATGGAATATTGTATCCTTTGTTCTGAAGGGTGTTAAGCAATTTGTCTCCACCCTCAATATTGAGTTTTTTTTCGAAATCGTCATCGCTGTGTATAACAAGCTTCCGTTTCTTACCTTTGCCAAAGTACTGGTAAGTAAGTTCGCTGAGCCCTGCCATGGCTAACATAATTATGATGATAATAACGATACTTAGTAATATAGATGTGATCATTTTATACCATTACAATTTCCCCAAAGAGGGTCATATATCACGGCCCAGTGTAAGCTAAACACCACATTGGGTATACAAAAAAGTTCAGAAAATTGCTATTGCACCTATACCGGTAAAGATTGCCGCCATTATCCCGAGAAGCAGTATGGCAACCGAGTCTTCATCCCATGTATTACAGGGCACAAAAAGTTTGTGACGCCTCAATAAAGCAAGCCATACGCATACCATTAACCAGTGAAGCCCAAAACCAAATGCGGTTACCGTTGTCGCCATAAAAGACAGGCCGGGAGGTATGGTAAACGTGGAACTGGCAAGAACAATGCAGTTGACGGTAATCAGCTCCAGGAATTGTCCCATTTGCTGGTATGTTTCTATTGCAAAACGCCTGAGGAGCACTCCCAGGATTTGTACAAATGTTGCAATGGTTACAATAAATACCGTTAGATAAAATATTCTTTCGAGCCGTATGGGGACCGGAGAAATTGAAGAGAGGTAATTACTGGCCCCTATTAATATTTTATTATAAACTAACCAGTTAAGGCTTGTGGACAGTGTCACTACGATAACTACCGCCAGCCCCATCTTCCACGCGGAGTCAACCTGCCTGGACTTATTAAGCAACGGACATATTCCCAGGAGCTTGCTGAGGACAATACCGTCAAAGAAAAGAGCACTCAGGAATATCGGAAGAAGAATTTGAAACTGATTGTTCAGGGAAGTAACCGCTTTTATATTTGTTATAAGGCTTACGATGAGAAGAACACCTAAGACAATGATTATGATGAGCTTTCCTGACATTTTAAATGCCGGCTTCTTTTCTCTCTCAGTAGTTTCAACCTCTGTTACCTCCTCTTTTTTCTCTAATACATTTTCCTGATATACAACACCCGTCTTGACAAACAGTGGCCTCAGCATAAAACGCCACAAAGCAAGGGCAAAGAAACCGCCTACCGGTGTTATCATTAATACTACAACGGGAAAACTTTCCGGGAGTATCCGGAAATTCAATAACGTTCCAAACCCGAGAGGCTCTCTCATCAGTGCGAGGAAAATGAGTGCTATAGAGTAGCCGAGACATGCCTTCAATATCTTCTTCTGCGCATCCCAGAATCCAAATGTCAATCCTTCGGCGATCACGGCAAGGACAATACAGTTTGTTGTAATTAGATCTATATATGCTTTTATGTTGAAGGCAATTCTGGGAATCGTTGCCTGGACGATCAGGTTAAATATTGTTACGAAAACAGATATAATGATCATCAAAAGGGTAATTTTATGATGAGTGCCGGTTGTGATAATGAGTTTCTTAAAAGGGTATACAAGGCAGAAGCTGAGACAGGTTACAAAAACTACACCAACTCCCATTGTGAGAGAGTTTTCCATTTTGTTTGTGACTGCCAGGGCAGAGCAGAAACCAAGACCTGCGGCTGCTGATATTATATAGTTATCTCGTAAAAAGAACTTAGATATTAACCTGATATATCTTGGCAGCATATTCATAAGCTTTTTGCCTCCATTTCCTGCCAGAAGGTTTTCATCGCTTCGTTAATGATTTTTTCCATCCCTTTGCTTGTATACGAAGCTCCCGTAATTGCATGTACCTCATTTGGGCCTACTGTTTTTCTTCCCCTGACCAGCAACAATCTGGGTCTCAGTTTTTTTCCGACAAATTGCTTTTTAAATTTGTTTTCCGTCATTCTTCCACCAAGGCCGGGTGTTTCCGTATGGTCTAAAACCTCTATTCCTTTAATAGTTTCCAAATCAGGTCCGACACAGATAAAAAGAGAAATATCTGCAGCTTTGTTGAAACCATAACCAAGTTTTGTAGTAATAAATCCTACACCCTCCAGACTTCCTTCCTTGTAATAGAGGAACAATTCTTTTCCTTTTTTATACATTTTCAGCGGATCAGCTGATTGTTTCGGAGAATGAATATCTGATGTGTTTTTTCTGCTAATATTCTCACTGAAAACCTTTCGTACATCCTCTTTATCAATCTTCATCTGTTTAATACCAAAAAATTGCTTCTCTTTTGAATGATAGGGAATAGCAAAAATGTCAAGGACTGATCTTTTAAGTTTAATTTCATGGTATTCGGCTATCTTTTCTGATGTTACGAAATACAGTGACAACAAAATGGCACAAGGTATAGCGGTAATAAGAGTAATAGAAAAAACTCTGATTAATATTATTTTAAACTCATTCATTTTATTATAACGTTAACTCACTTCAAATTTATTAATTATCTGTATTTTATCTTCAGTATCAGGGATTGAATTGGAATTCCTATGAGATTCATAAGTAGTATTGCATACATTATACCTTCCGGTATTGGTGTAAAACTCCTGATTACAACCGTAACAATACCGCAACCTATACCGAAAATCCATTTACCGACCTGACTGTATGTAGTTGTAATCGGGTCTGTTGCCATAAAGAAAGCAGCGAATATAAGACCTCCGCTCAGTAGCTGAAAAATGGGAGGAGCTACGGTTTTTCCGACAACAAGAGATAAAACCGCAGAAAAGATAAATACGCTTCCTAAATACGCAACAGGAATTCTCCAGTTTGCAATCCTTTTAAAACATAACCATACTCCCATTATAATTATGGATATCCTGCATGTTTCTCCAAGGGAGCCGGTATTTGAACCAAACATAAAAGAAAAGTATGATGCGGTTTCACCTGTCTCTTTATAAGCCATCAAGGGCGTTGCATGTGTTACCGCGTCAACTCCGTGAATTAAAGAATGCAAAGCATGCGTCCCTGTAAATGGTTCCTGCCATCCAATAACTACTAATGATGGAAAGCATATTGTTAACAACAGGCGACCTAGCAGTGCAGGGTTGACAAGATTATGACCAACCCCACCAAGTATATTCCTGAACAGTATGCTTAACGCCGCCCCTACTCCGATCAGCCAGAGAGGCGCCTGTGGCGGTAATAAAGCGGGGATAAAGAAGCAGGTTACAAACCCACCTTCACTGATTCTCTCTTCTCTGGCCAGAATTACCCATACCACGTCTACTACAAACACCCCAATCACTATCGATACAATGAGCTTTGGAACAACACATAAAAATCCATAAAAGTATATTGCAGGCACAATCCATCCAAAAAAAAGTGCTACAAGAACACCGCCCATGTACTGTTTGGCATCCAAACTACTCCGAATGAACGGAGGAGCCTTGGCTGTGTCTTTTGTGCTTCTGATTAAACCATCACACGCCTCAAAAAGTGCACCGAACAGGAAATTGACCTTCGGGCTTGATTGGACAAAATTTTCTGTGTTGTTTAACTTTTTATTTAATAATGTTTCAATACTCTTAATAATTTTCATTTGTTATTTACCCTTAAGGGCAATTTGAAGTATAGTCTTTCACTCTTGACAACACAACGACTCAGCTCAGTATGAGATCTCCAGGTATTCAATGTAACATCATCATGAGCGGAGTTGAATGTGGTTCTTACCAGGATAGCTGCCTAGCATGCAGACTTACATTCCTTAATAATATGGAGCAGTTCCAATTTTGAAGGACATATAAAACTACATAGCCCGCATTCTATACATTTCTCCAATGCATAATTACGTGCCTTATGTTTTTCACCTCGTGAATAACTGTGCCAGTAGAGAGCTGGCTCAAGATCAACGGGACAAATATTATCACAAAAATTACAGTATACACAGCGTCTCAACTCTCCCATCAGGCTTGTCGTAAAGTGCAGTTCTTTGCTCTTCATGAAATGTAATGGTGTTTTATAGTCTCTCTCCTCCATTACTACAATACTCTTTACGAACCAGTCAATCGATTGAGTCAGGTCCTCGACCTCAATTCCGTTCAGTGGTCCATCAAAAAAGACGCGATATTTGATATCGGTCCTGATATATTTTTTTAAAACAGTTTCAACTGGAGTACCTGTTTTTACCTTGAGTATCCTGTTTTCAATTAAACCGGTTCCTGAGACAGGTATAAGACGTACGGTATTATCTTTTTTCAGTATATAGTGTTCATAAATACCAATAAGTGATTGTGGTTCTAATAAAAGGACTCCATGTTCAATGGTATTCTCGCCAAAAGAGGTCTTCAATCCAAGTACATTCTTTATCATCAGCACAGGTGCATCATAAGGATATATGGGTTTCATGCTATATGTATGCAGCCACTCTCTCTTTTTTCCGTACCGTATCAAATCATTAATAAGATCATCTTCACCACGGTCAACGACTATACGGCACTCTGAATCAGGAAAGTATACTGATCTTACTTTCTCCAGTTTTTGTAAAAAATTTGTCGTATTGCCTTTAATGACAGTCCAATGAGGAAGTGCCCATGGTTCAGAGGGACATAAATTTATTATAATGTGTTCAACTTTTTTCTCTGGGAAGGTGAAGCGGAATTCTTCTGTCTGCCCGCTATATCTTACCGATACAATGTCTTCTGAAAATTCAGTTGGATATGCCTTTATCAGATCAAAACCTTTTTTGTATAGCATTTAAGTTAACCTTTTAATCACGAATAACTTGAATCTTCATTATATCTTTATTATTTATCAATTTCAAATTTATGTTAATTTAGTTTACACGTCGTTCATTCGGTTCAGACCGGAAAGAGCGGCATACTTGTAGGTTTCCGCGAGAGTTGGATGGTTAAAGACGTTATCAATGAAATAATCAATTGTTCCACCAAACTCGATTACGGCCTGTCCAAGATGCACCAATTCAGTCGCGTTTTCTCCAATTACGTGTACCGCCAATAGTTTCTTGCTTTCCTGATGGAAGATAAGTTTCAACATACCGTCTAATGCCCCCATAATTACACCTCTGGAGGATTCTTTGAAAAACGATTTGCCTATGCTGTATGGTATGTGTTCAGCAGACAATTGCTCTTCTGTTGGGCCAACAAATGAAATTTCCGGAATGGTATATATACCTACCGGAAAGTGTGCCGACATTGGAGGCACTTTTTTCCGGAACGCATGAGTCCCGGCAATACGTCCCTGTTCAAAGGAAGTTGAGGCGAGTTGTGGGTGTCCTACCACGTCTCCCGCGGCATAAATGCGTTTATTAGAGGTTTGATAAAAATCATTCACCACTATCATGCCTCTTTCATCTACATCGACCTTCACCTTGTTTAACCCTAAATCACCAGTGGCAACAACTCTATGGGTGCAAAACAGAGCCATCTGACTTAGTATAGACTTGCCGGAGTCTAATCTAATCTCGACATGATCATCTTTGGTTTTCCTGATGGAAGCGACAGAGTCATTTAAGAAAAACTGAGTATTGCGGACATCCAGTTGGGATATCAGATTAGTGCGTATATCTCTATCCACAAAAGCAAGAATCTCTGGTCGTTTTTCCACTACATTGATTCTTATTCCCAGGATAGAAAATATACTGCAGAATTCCATCCCGATAATGCCGCCCCCGACAATGGTGATAGATGCAGGCAATTCCTTTATGCTCAGAACATTGTCAGTATAAAAGATACTCCTTCCGTCAAAGGGAACATTCTCAGGGAGAAATGGTGCTGTGCCTGAACAGATAACGGAAAACTTTGTTCTTACTTCCCGAAGTAACTTTCCAGAATTATCAAATATATTGATGGTGTTTCCATTCTTAAATTTTCCGTATCCCGGTAATATTTCTATACCGTTTCTTCTGAGCTGCTCTTCTATAACTTCCGTTTCGTGCCTGATCACCCAATTTACACGTTTTACCAGGTCAGCCATCTTTAGACAGTCTTTAAAGGCAGTACCGACAAAACGCAGACGATAATTTGTGAGTTGAATGGCCGCTTCTCTGAGGGTTTTTGAAGGCATCGTTCCTGTATTGGTACAAACGCCTCCCAGAAAGCGCGGTTCAATAATCGCTACTTTCTTCTTTAACTTAGCGACCGCAAGCGCCGCCTTCTGGCCGGCAGGTCCACACCCAAGTACCAGAAGATCATACTCGTAATCAGATTCAGGCATTTGATCACCACCAATCCAAGACCTTTTCTTCTGCTTAACTTGTACAGACTTTTCGTTTAAGAATTTGAAACCTGCAAGTATTAAGAATGAGAGGTATTAAGGTAATAAAAAGTTATTTCAGACATCATAATATACACAAATAAATAGACAAACAACATTTAAATAACAACCATAAACAACCACATAGATGACTATTAAAGAATACACTTGCAACTGATCAAGTATTTTATAAAATCCGTTATTATAATCAAAATATATAATAACTTATTGCATTTGCAAGAGATATCTATGAACTAGTATCTGGAGCTATCATTGACGTCCATCCTGCTGTAATCGGTGGACAGGTTGGTGGGGGCTTTTTTAAGCTCATGCAGTCCATGGGCATTGATAATCCAATATTCCAATTTGAAGAGAATACATAGCAGTGCTGCTTGAGGATACACCTCGTATCTCAAGAACCTGGACAGATCGCTAAGAGTTGGAACCAATCATATTTTTCTATCCCGGAGATAATGAATGAACAAATACTTATCAGTTAACATACTTAGCATATTCTTCATAATAATCATCTCAGCAACTGTTTCATGCGCAGATGATATTTCTGCTATCGCTGAAGATGGCAGAGGTGTCATCCTCCACGATGATGGGACCTGGGAGTTTGGTGATCTTACAAAACCTGTCGAAGTGAAAAGCGAAGAACAGGCGAAGGAGTTAGTTAAAAACCTGCCATGTTCAAGAGGTGGCACCGTAGACCAATATCTAATTAAAAAAGCTGAAACCCTATCAGTAGATGATTTGGGTTGGCAGGTGTATGCAATAGAAGACGGTTTTGAAGTGGAACGGTTATTATTGACCAGGAAGAAGATAGAGTCCAAATATAGATGGCATGTTTATAAATCCGGAAAATTAAAGCCTCTCAATAATAAGGCAATCGGAATTACCAAGGAGTAGATTAAGAATCGTGTTAAAGACTTTTATTCAATTCTGGCAGACTTAAAAACTTTATTACTACTTCTCCATAAAAGAGTAGTCTAACTTTCCGGTTAATACTATAATAGATACATCAAGGGATTTGTTTGTAAACCATTATCCACCGTCATGTTCGGATAGCAGCCATAAGGTGTAAAACAAATTGCTTCTTCACAGGTAATAATAACATTGGCTGAAAAAGTCATAAGATTACGTGCTTGCCATGAATGATAGGAGACGAAAAATGAAAATGTTAGTTGCAGTTGATTTATCTGGTGCGTCCCAGAAAATCTTGCAGTATGTAAAGACTCTTGCTTCGGATCTATCTGCAAAGGTATGGGTAGTCTATGCTGAAAAACCCGAATCGGGTTTTGTGGGTTTCGGAACGGGTCGTCCGCAATCAGTATCAGACCAGGTTGCTCAAGATTTTAATAAAAAGTGTGAAGAACTACAGAACGAGGTAGAAAAACTGCGAGCTATCGGAATAGATGCAGAGCCACTGCTTGCTCAAGGAGTTGCCGTTGAAGTTATACTTGATGAGGCGAGCAAGTTGAATGCAGATTTGATTGTTGTCGGTTCTCATGGTCACGGTGCCGTATACCATTTGATGGTTGGCAGTGTCAGCGAGGGCGTATTACATAGATCTACCTGTCCGGTACTTGTCGTACCTACTCATGACCGCACAGAACAGAAGAAATAATGAGGCAACAACAAGGCTTCTGAAATAAGGTCTATACTATGATTAAGGCAAGAGAGAAGTCTTCAATTATACTTTATAGCCGGATATCATTGACTCTTAAGTTGTTTTTTATCATACCATTATGATGTAAAGTAATATTACCACTATTTACCCGAAAAATTACTTTTGTTTAATATTTATCATAACAGTAAACTACTATAGTTAAATTATTCTGATTACATTGATGCCAAAAACAGCAAAGATATTGTTATGCTCAGAAGATGACGGTTTAATGGTCAAGACCATTAAATCAGTGCTCAGTAATGAAGGCTTTACGGAAAACATTGTTCTTGTTCGAGACCAACATGATGTAGACACTATATCTAAAGAGATAGTGGATGCGGATGTTGTGTATCCGGACAAAGCTATGATTACCAGAGAAATGATAATGAGCGCGGAGAAAGTAAGGTTATTTCAGTACGGGACAGGATACGACACGATAGATCTTGAGTCGGCTGGAGAGAAAAATGTACCTGTCTGCAATATGCCCGGCATTACTGCCCAATCAGTCGCGGAGCACGCAATGTACCTGATATTAGCATTAGCAAAGAATGACAGGGAATATTGTCTGGAAATGAGGGAAGGCCGATGGAATAGAGGTGTTGGTACTGAACTTGCGGGGAAAACCCTTGGCCTAATCGGGTTTGGTAATATCGGCAGGATACATGCGAGAACCGCCTGGGGATTTGGAATGAATATAATCGCATGCAGGAACAATAAGAAGCAAGGGAATGAAGGTGTTGACTTTGTAGATGTTGTTGATTTTAATTATTTATTGGAAAAATCTGATATTGTTTCCATACTCCTTCCCTTAATAAAACATGGTAGTTGTAAGACTGAAGGAATGATCGGAGAAAATGAATTAGCAAAAATTGGTGATACCGGACTCGGATGGTTAATAAATACATCCAGGGGCGCCATAATCAAGGAGGATGAGTTAATAGCGTCATTAGAAAGCGGTATAGTGAAAAAGGCAGCTCTGGATGTGTATGAAACAGAACCTCTTCCGGAACATAGTAAATTGAGAAAACTTTCAAATGTGTTCCTGACCCCTCACATAGCGGGTGACACAAAGGAAGCCCTGATCAGGAGATATACTCTGATTGCCGAAAATACAATAAAAGTCATGAATAATGAGAGACCACAATATATTGTAAAAGAGCTGAAATCTTTTTTTATCTGATCAGACCTATACCATCCTAACGTAATTCAAATACCCACACATACACGCATGAAAAGGAACTGATGGATAATACATTTAAATATTTTTTTGCTCTTCTGCTAATAGCGGTTCTCTTTGCGGGATGTAAAACCGGTGAAGAACCCGTTTCAGAACTTCCTGAATTTTATTCCTGGGATGAGATAACAAAAGAAGACAAAGAAGATACTGGTTATGGGGTATACACATATGTGCTGTTTGGGAGGAGAGTAGACAACCCTGGCGCTCTTGACCCGGAAACCCGTGAACGTTACCTAAGTCTCCTAAACTCAGTAATCGGCTCTGCAGATTACGGTGGAAAGGACGGCACAAGAAGGATGAAGAAGGGACTGTCTAATGTTTTCTATCTGCCGGCAAAGATTTACTTTAAGGCAACCGGTCTGAAACCAAAAGCACAATATTATGCCAGGGAGATTTATGACTCAAACCTTTCAACGTACCTTTTGGCAACATTGCGTAAAGCAACAGAAAACACAGAAATTCGGCAACAGTTCACTACTGGTCCAGGTCCTTTTCTCATATCGACACTACAACCGATTGGTCAATATCATGGTAAAGAATTTTCCCGCAATTCCGTTAATAATCAGAAAACCACGTCCGTCATGCTTTATGCAAACCTTTCCAAAACGAATCCTGATAACATGAAAGAGATTGTCTCTACCTACAAGAGGTATATCAAGGAAGCCAAAGACGATGCAGAAAAATTAAAGCCACTGCAATTATCACTTGTTGATTTGGTCCAGAATGCGAATGAAAACCTTCAATCTGTTAAGATAAGATTGTAATAATATTCGAATCAACAACCCTTAGCCTTCAGCTTCCTTTTTTTGCCTGATCTCCAGTTTTTCCAGTAAAAACAGAATCTCGGCAGCATCGATATAGTCCAAATCCGGATCTGAGGCCAACCCCTTTTCACGAGAACCTGTAAGGATGGACTGCAGCTTTGAGATCAACAGCTTACCCTGTACCGGTATTTTTGGATCTTTTGCCACTTCGTCCAGGTGTTTTTTCACCTCCTCTGTTGGTTGTTGTAACATCGCATCATCAAACAGGGTACATAATCTTGCACCCGGGTTCTGGTCCTCCCCGCCATCACGACGGAACGCAAGATATAATTGGATTGCCTGTTCACGTGCCTGTGCCGCTGCATCCTGGTTACCATCAGCAAGTTCAATATCACGCAGTTTATCCCATGCCCTCCATGGTTCAACACTATGGCCATATGGTTTAAAGCACTCAATAGCTCGCTGGATTTCCTGCCTGGCTTCTTTGTATCGTTTAAGTGCAATCAATGTAATGGATAGATTTCCTCGAACACGCCCCTCATCTGCCTTGTTATTAATCTCTACATATTTCTCTGCAGATCGTTGTAAAAAAGTTACCGCTTCATCTGATCGGCCCATTTTCGAATAATGACTTCCGAGTCTCCCCAGGTTCTTGGCCTGATCCAGCAGATTATTCTGTTGTTCAGAAATGGCAAGAGATTTTTGAAAAGCCTGCTCCGCTTCTTCAAATTGACCGATTTCCTCATGTACGGCACCCATCTGCTGATAAGTAACTGCAACCATATTCATATCACCAAGATCCTCAAATATTTCACGTGCCTCATCATGAGACTTAATCGCATCTTCATATCGTTCCTGAGATAACCGTACTGTACCAAGCTGACCTTTTCCTATTGCTGCATGTTTTTTACTATTGAATTTTCCCGCTATACGTATGCACTCTTCAAAGGCGGCAGCTGATTCATCTAAACGACTTAGATCCAGGAGGCACTCTCCTTTTTTGGCAAGTGAGGCAGATACCAATATCCCGGCAGCATCAGAATTTTTTCGCTCAGCGATCTGCTCAAAGCGTTTGATCGCTTCATTAATTGCTTGAAGCGCGTTTTCAGAAGCCCCTCCAATTCTGAGCACCCGTCCAAGCAGCGCATAAGCTTCTGCCGTATCGTGGTCTGCACCATCATAACTTTGATCACCGGCTTTTAAGCACTTGTCCAGCATTACCTGCGAAACGCTTAGAGCCTGTGGGAGGTTACCTGCCTCCAGGTATTTTTCAACCTGCACTCTTAATGTTTCAAATCTTGATGGATTCCATTCTGAAGACTTTCTCTTCTCCTCTTCCTGAATCGTTTTGACTTTTTCGAGGATATCCGGTTTGTCCAGATGCGCGATTAATTGTTCAAGCAATGTAGCCCTGTCCAGAGTTACTTCAGGCACTTCCTGCTCCTGGACATATTCCAGGGATTTTGTCAAATTAGGCAGTTCCATCAGTGTTAGTTCATCCGCAAGTTTTGAATCCTCTGATTGTTGCTTATACAGAAATTCACTCAATTGACGTAAACACTCTGACCATCTCCCCCTGCTTTTATCGAGTACTGTTTCATCCAATTCACTCAGGAGAAAAGGGCACAGAGATGGATGAAAGTGCAGAAAACCATAAGGCATTGGTTTTGCGAGATTCATTTCAAGTAATTCGCTAACCAGTAAATCCCTTTCAGTATCGCTCAGTTTTAAAACGTTTGCTATATTTGAAATACTACCACCCCCCTGAAACACACCCAGAGGCTTAATTTTTTCACGAATACCAGGTGACAGTCGCTTCAGAGTATTTTCTATACCGGCAAATAGAGTGCTTTCGCGTTTATCAGTCAGACTTTTATTAAACAGAGCAACTATTTGAGAAATAGTTGCATTTATACCACCAGGACCAATCTGGATCTGTGTTCCAAATGGTTCATTTCCAAAATGCTTATTTAACTCTGCAGACTGAACACCTGCCAACAATAATGGAATTACCTTATAATCATCTCCTTGTTTACCGTTTACTTCCAGTGCGTACTTAGTTTCTTTCAAGACCTGAGGAGAATTTATCGTGTCCGGCCCAATCACCGCAATAAATGCGCCTGCCTGTTCAATTGCTTTTTTTGTGTCAGGGTTCAATTCATCAGAAGACGTCTCTTCATGTGGAACAACATCGCTTTTCAGCCCCTGGTCTTCAATACCTTTACGCAGGGTTATTAAAAGCTCGTTATATTTCGCACCGTGTGAAATAAAGATATGATTGTTTTTCATAATGCCTCTCTAAATATTAAATTAATAATTTATGTATAGATTTCAAATATATTACGAGAAAGTATAATAATGTATGACTTTGAAATCAATATACAAAACGCCTGAGTACATAAATATTCGTGGAATATTCTTGGAATAAGTGCAGATTCTTTATTAAAATAAAATATTTTCAACATCTTATTCACTTGAAATAGTATCTTTAATTGACATATCCACAATCATTACTATAATGAACGATTGCAAATTTCCAGGATCCAAAGTGTTTAAGCTGGCTTGCAGTAAGCACTAAGGGATGGAGAAAAAATATTTACTACAATAGAGAAAACGTAAAAGATGAGTGGTAAGATCGAAAGCCAGGATATCGATGAGAAGATAAAGAATACTGTCTTGAGGTATGTCGGAAATACTCCTCTGGTAAGGGTTAGTACTTCTCACGATATACCTGATAAAGTAGAAATATACGCTAAGCTGGAATATCTCAATCCGGGAGGGTCTGTAAAAGACCGCCCTGTCTTGTGGATGATAAAAGATGCGATAAAGACCGGAAAACTTACTCATAACAAGGTAATTCTGGATTCTACATCAGGTAATGCGGGAATAGCATACGCAATGATAGGATCCGCATTGGGCTATGAAGTGGATCTGGTTATACCGGGAAATGCCAGTAAAGAGAGAATGCAGACTATCAGGGCTTACGGAGCAACAATTATCTCAACTGACCCTATGAAGGGATATGATGAAGCGATAAGAAGAGCACATGAGATCTTTGCAGATAATCCGGATAAATATTATATGCCGGACCAGTACGCTAACGAATGTAATCCAATTGCCCATTATGAAACAACAGGAAAAGAGATCCTGGAACAGACTGAAGGCAGGATCACACACTTTATTTGCGGAGTTGGCACAGGCGGCACTGTGATGGGTGTCGGCAGAAGATTGAAGGAATATAACCCGGACATAAAAGTTTATGTAATCCAACCTGAGGACTTCCCCGGAATTGAGGGGCTTAAACCCATGGGTGAGGAGTATATTAAACCAAAGATTTACCATGATGACTTTATAGAAGACCATAGGTTTCATGTAACCTCAGAGGAAGCGAAGGATACATGTAGCATTTTGGCCAAAGAACTGGCACTCTTTGTCGGTCAGTCGTCCGGTGCTTTTATGAAAGGTGCGTTAGAATTGGCATGGAAAATAGATGAAGGGGTAATCGTCACCCTTTTTCCTGATACCGGTAGCAGATATTTCAGCACACAATTATGGGAAGAATAAATATGAAAAGAAATTTAATTACACTTTTTGGCATTTTAATGTTATCGCTTATGTTTATTACAATGAATTCCGGCTGCAGCGGCAAATTGAGAGACGCTGAAGAACACTACGATATAGGCACACTGCATTGGAAACAGGGAAGGATCGATGATGCTATTGAAGAGTATCAGAGGGCAATAACCGTTTTTCCTAATTTTGAAAAAGCGCATTTTAATCTTGGCTGTGTATATACCCAGAAAGGGGAATTTGATCTTGCAATTGAGTCATTCAAGAAAGGGCTGCAAATCAAACCCGATTGGTTAGAGGCACATACAAACCTTGGCGCCGCATACGAAACAAATAATATGTTTAATGAGGCGATGGAAGAGTACAAGAAGGCGTTAGGGCTTAATCCCGGAATACCGGAATCACATGTAAATCTTGGCAATCTCTATTTCAAGATGGAAAAGTTTGATGATGCCATTGCTGAATATAATATGGCTACTAAACTCGAACCCGGCTTTGCAGAGGCATACAATAATGTAGGCTATGTATATCTCAAACAGGGGAAATACAGTCTGGCAATTAACCATCTGATGAAAGCGGTTGAACTGAAACCCGGGTATGTAAGCGCGCGTAATAATCTCGGCCAGGCATATATAAAAGTAGGACTGCGTGAAAAAGCAATGGAACAGTATGATGCCGTTAATAAACTCACCAGTAAGAATAAGTAAAGATTTAAAATGGCTATTTATGAGTCTGCTATAAATAGACGTACCATCAGGCGATTTAAACAAAAACCCATTCCGTTAGAAAACTTGAAAAATCTTGTTAACGCTGGAAGGCTGGCACTCTCCAGCACCAAAATGCAACCCATCGAATATATATAGTTAATTAGTGAAAATTTGTGAAATTAGTGTCTAATAAGCGAATAACGACTTCACCTCACCAGACCCAGGTGCAATCAACTGCTGCAAACGCTCTATAGCCACTTTCCCCTTCTCTCCCATATTAGCAGAGAAATCATTCACATAAAGACCTATGTGAGACTTCACAACACTCTCTTCGGTCTCCTGAGCATGTTCCTTAATAAAAGACTTTGATTTCTCCGGATTTTCCCAGGCAAACTCAACACTTTGCTGAATCAAACCGTCCACCTTTCTTGCCACGTCTTTTCCCAATTCTCTACGAATTACAATACCTCCAAGTGGGATTGGAGCTTCCGTCTTCCCCTCCCAATATTCACCCAGGTCACAGATCAGAAACAGACCATCCTTTTCATACGTAAATCGATTCTCGTGAATCACCAGGCTCTGTACCCTGTTACCGTTTAACAAGTCGTTATACAGTTCATCAAAGAAAGCATATTCCGTTTTATATGTCATGCTTTCGCCAGCCGCCCAGAACTTGAGAAGTGCGTTTGCTGTAGTGTTTTCGCCAGGGACTCCAACTGGAATATCAGGGTCAAGACGGTTTGATTTTGTAGAGAGTAAAAGAGGGCCGCATCCAAACCCCATAGCTCCGCCGGAATACAAGAGTCCATACATAGCCTGAACATTCCACAGGTTCCCGTAAGAGATCTTGACAACATCAAAATTACCCGCCTGTGCTCCTTCATTCAAACTCTGCACATCGGCTGAAGTTAGCTCAAATTCAAATGGACCAACATCAATCAGTTGCTTCAGAAGTGCGTGAAAAATAAAGGTATCATTAGGGCAGGGAGAAATCCCGATCTTCAACTTCATAATAGAACTCCACACAAGATTCTCAGTGACTTTATGGCACCGACAATATCCCAACTCTCCCGATCACGAGTAGTGGCAATATTGGAAATGCTTCTAATCTGCAAAACCGGAATCCCGAAGTCCTCTCCAAACTTCAACGCCCCTGCTCCCTCCATAGATTCTACTTCAGCACCATATTTTTCAGCCCGCATAATTCCGGTCGCCTCTTTTCCGGTCGCCGTATTCACCGTTGCTCCCGTAACAATGGGAAGACTTTTCAGAGAATCCCCAAACAAGTCGTTGAAAAGAGTAATGTCCTTACTCATATAATGTTCGATCTCACCTAGTTCAAGATCTTTCAGGGTCAAAAAAGAGCCAGAATCTTCAGCACCAAGATCGGCCATTACCTCTTTTTCAATAATAACCGGAGCGCCCAAGACCTTCACTTTAGCTCTTGCAGTGGCATAAGCGCCCGCAATACCAATTTGTACTACTCGACCAACAGGAGTGTTCAAGTGGAATCGTACCAGGGAAGCATAAGTATTCAACACCCCGATTCCAGTAACTAAGAAAGATAAGCCTCCCCTATCAAAACAGCTACCCACAGTTTCAATCTCTGGTTGAGTTATTGATGGAAAAACTCCTCCAAGCTCTAGCGAAGTGGCAGTACAAATGAGTGTTTTCATGATCTTTCGATTTAATCTTAAATGTTACATAAAATCAAGGTTTAATAAAACATTGATCGGAGAAGCACAAATGTAATAAAACAAAAAAAGTGATAACACACAAAGCCACAGAGAGCACAAAGAAAGATTCTTCATTCCGCATTGCTGCATCCAGAGAATGACAAGTGTATATCTTTGTTTAGATATTGGCACTCAAAAATTGCAATTTCTCTATGATTAAAATATTTCAAATCATGATTTTCAGGCTTGTGAATTCAAGAACAGTAAAATGTTTGACAAACACAATTGTATGACAAGCTTAGAAATTATGAAACTACCATTTCTGACTAGACAAAAAGAGATAAGCAAAATAAATAAGGCAGTTAAACTGGCAGCATTGGCCTTTATCGTTATTTACGGAAGACGCAGTTGCGGCAAATCGACTCTTTTACAGAACGCTGCCGGAAAACAGGATATATATTTCCTTGCCGACCAAAGATAAGCTCCTTTACAATGAGATGCATTGGCAAGTGAAATTGAACGCGCCATTTCCGGATTTGTTGCAGTCCAGTATCCATCATGGGATATTCTTCCGTCAAGTTTAAACGAACGTATAAAACCGAACTCCTGCCTGAGGCAATATGCCAGGAAAAAGGCTTCAACCAACGTTGTTACTGCTTCAGACGTTTTAAGCTGTTTGAAATAAGCTTTAGAGAATAAATCATTAACCGGACGGACGTGATTTCATCACACCTCGCCCGAAGTCAACATTACATATTACATAGGGCAATTAGCTCCGTTGGCTACCGGCCCGTACCGAACGGTACATTCTGGCGGGGAGCACTTGCTCGACAAGCAAGGGGTCACTGGTTCGAGTCCAGTATCGCCCATATTGTCAAACAAGGACTTATGAGAAGTTACAGATGAAGGAATCCTGAGAAGTGTGACCATTTTGTGACCAAAATAATTAAGGGGCAATGGTAAGCAAATTACCATGCCCTTTTTTTTTATTCTCTTTTCAAACTCCATTTCAATAATTACATATAGAATTTTCACATAACGAATAAGGTTAGATTGTGTGAGGGACGAACCACAATCTGAACCGTTTGTTGGACAAGCCCGTTGTTTGGGTGCTAAACATTGTATAAGAAAATATCTTATGAAGATTGCTTCTCTTTTTTACCGCAGAAGCTATGAAGCCAAAGAAGTGGATTTTTCAATTGCTGTCGTCATGCTTTAGGAGCTACAGAACATGGTTTTTCGGCCATTTTACCTCAAATTTGGGCAAACGGGGGCCATCTCGACCCGATAATGCCGTTTTTGCAAATCTTAGATGCATAGCGGATTCGATTACATAACCAGAACAGCCTCCTCTTTTGTTAACTTGTAGGGGAAAGACCTGGATTTGTGTGATGGAGGTATCATCGTTTTTATGATCTTCATTATTCCTCCACAGCATTTGCACGTAAGCTTTGGACGCTCTCTGAACCAGGCTGACGACTTATTCGGGTTGATACCGGTAAGGTACTGAAGCAATGCAATCAAGCGTTTGCTATTAGGGTGGAGGAAACCAAAGTTCCGTGTTCGCCTGAAACCTTTGGGTAGAACATGCTGGAGAATCAACCTGAGAAACTGCGGGCCGGGAAGTGTTCTTGTGAGCATTTTTTTGCTCTTACTATCCTGGTAACGAAAGGTCACCTGACCATCTTTGCACGTAATAATATCTTTCTCTTGAATGACCCCTTTGTAGAGATAACGACCAAGATAGACCAGTGCCTTTTCACCGTTGCCGACAAATTTGCAATCGACGACCCATGTTTTGGGATAATTAACTGGAAGCGTAAGAGCCGCTTTGTTCACGGCATCGAGCATTTTTGCTCGAAACACTTTAGCCAGCGCTTTGTGATTGAAAAGGTACCGCGTCTTTCCTTCGCTTTTTTTGAAGCTCCAAAGCTTTTTCTTCTGATTGATGGCCCCGGCTGGCATTACCAGATGGATATGCGGGTGGTAATCGAGAGAGCGAGAGTGGGTGTGCAAAACAGTGATGGCTCCAGCGTTTCCTTGTAATACGCTGTCATTTTGGACAAAGGTTTTTACGGTTTCCCAACAACACTGTATCATTATCGAGTAAAGCAAGCGTTGATGCTGCCATGCTAATGATCGAAGCTCTTTGGGTATAGTAAAGGTGAGCATAAAATAGTCAGCAGGCACTTCTTTTTTCAGTTGACGCTCCAACCACTGCTGACACTCATGACTCTGACAATGAGGACAATTGCGGTTACCGCAGGAGTGCGGTACAAAAACCTGTTTTTCACAGTCATTACATTGGACCAGCATGACGCGGCTTTGCGTAGTGCGACAATCCTTCATGGCTGCCAGGGCTTTGAATTGACTTGGCAGGATCGAACCATGATAAAGAGTGATAAAGTCAGCAATGAAGGTCTCAATTATAGAGGAGAGAGATATCATATAACATTCCCCCATTCTATGGAAAAACCATTCATCAAATCATTAATTAATTGCAAGGCATTACGATTTGTATGAGAGGTCAGGTGGGTATATTTGGCAGTGGTTAAAATACTGTGGTGGCCGAGGATTTTTTGTACTTCAAGCAGATCAACACCCGCCTCAATCAGATGGGTTGCGTAGCTGTGTCGCAGACTGTGTGGTGTAATTTTTTTTTAATTCCACACTCCCGGGCTACCTTACGCAGAGTGGCCTGAACGCCATTTCTATTCAGAGGTGTTTTTGCCAGGTGGGCTGATTTCAAGCCACCATGACGGCCTGGAAATAGAAAGACAGGATTGCGATGAACAAGCCAAAAACGGCGTAAGAGATTCAGGGTTACCTTTGGCAGGGGTACGAAACGGTCTTTATTGCCTTTGCTATCGCGGATATGCACCCGCATTCGCTGAGAATCGACATCGCTAACCTCAAGACGTAGTCCTTCACCCAGGCGGAGACCAAGACTGTAAAGAACAAAGTAGAAGGCCCGGTAACTGAGTTTTCTCGTCACCTGGAAAAGTTGGTGGGCTTCATTAATGGTGACAATATCGGGCAAACGTTGCGTTTTGGGTGGTTTAATAAGATTTACTTGCTCCCAACGCTTATGAAGCACATGAGTGTAGAAAAACTTTAGTCCGTAGAGGTCTAATTTGACTGCGCTCCATGAATGGGTATTGAGGAGATTGGAAAAATAGTCAAGTAGTTGCTGTTCAGATAGATCGTGTATCTGATTGTCAAAATAATCACCGATCCGTCGGATGGCACGTGAATAAGCCTCGATTGTTTTTGGCCGGAGTCCTTTCAAGCGTAGGTGCTTTAGATGCGTTTGGTAATTTTTGTTGAAATCGGATTGAGATAATGTTTTCATAGACCTGTAACCTCCTATTTGTTAATAGATTCACCCTCCCGTTGAGGGTGTGAGGTTACATTATATAATAAATTTCCGATTTTGTTCTCCGCGATAGCGGCTTCGTCCAACAAGAGTAATTGGGTATTGAGGCGGCCTCTCTTCCAAAGCCTAATTGTACTTGTTTTAAGATTATTATAATCATTGACAAATAATTTTATTATAGTATATTCACTAAAAATCTGGCAGAGATTGTCAGGTTTCGCCTTTAAATATATCTTCCGCCTCAGTTCCTGTAACCCAATGGGCTCCTTTATCATAAAACCCTTACCTCACAATATTGTTGGAAGAATGTTAACAGCAAGGTTTCTTTGCTCCACGAATGTTAATTCGCTTCACGACTACTACAAACCTATCCGCCACCTTCTCGTCTTTCGATACACTTCCTGCTGATACAGTTATAGCATCTAGCTTGCTCCAAGAAATTTCTCTCTGGGACGAGGAAGGCTTCTCCAGTTGCCCTGCATGTCCTTGTTGCCGTGCTATCGCTACCACCCCGCCGGAGTGAATGTTCGTGTCAGTCAGATTTCGAATATCCATGCTGTCTTCGCTCTACGGTTGCAAGCTCGACCTCCGGGACTTCTCACTTTCGGGGCCACCTATGCGTTCACTCTCGTTACGGCCCGGCAACTCACTCACCTCTCTAAAAGAGGCTTTGTCAATGGGCTTCAGACATTTGGTTTCCCTCTTGTCTGCCATTCAAGCTACAGGGGTTCTGGCTCTTCCCCCCACAGGACTAACTCCTGCTGAACACGCCAGCCTTATCTGGACGCACAACCGGACGTGACAGTACCCCGTCATACGGCTCGTGTTATTCTTGATATGCCTCAACTGTAGCCAGCTTTCCAATGATAAAACAACTCCGGGTTCCCTTGTCTTATCGTTTTGAGTTTTGCCACTGCTTTTCGATAACCAGTCTTATGCTTCTTACCTAGCCATTTGACCAGTTTCCGGTCTATCAGCAGTAATGTGTTTCTCAGGCTCCTTTTACTATACTTCCCATAATACGCTATCCACCCTCGAAGCTTAGCATTAAATAGTTTGGAAATCTCAGATATTTCAACCTTCGTATTACGCCAGATCTTCATCTCTTTTATCACTGACCGTATTCTCTTCTGGTTGGATCGGCTTATTTCGGCTGCAAATGCTGTAAAATTCTTGCCATCCCTCTTGCTCTTTCTTGCTCTTGGCTGATAGCTGAATCCAAGGAATTCAAACTTACAATCGCTATGCGTTCTCTACGTCTGTAGTCTCTGCAATACGATATACGTGTCTTCTCCTCGTTAACTTGCAGTTTTACCTCTGCCAGTCTCTGTTTTATCGATTCCAGTACTGTTTCTGCCTCTGCTCTGCTTGTGCAGTGTACCACTGCATCATCTGCGTATCTCACAAAGCTCACTTGCGGGTAGTGCTTAGATAGCCACACATCAAGTGAAAAGTGCAAGTAGAGGTTTGCAAGCAAAGGGCTTATTACTCCTCCCTGCGGCGTGCCCTTCCCGGCCTTTGGCTGTAGCGTGCCATCTTGCTTTTGCACAGGCATACCTAACCATCTCTCTACATACATCTTTACCCACTTCTCTCCTGAAACATGTTCTACTGCTTTTAGCATCAGCACATGATCTATTTCATCAAAGAACCTGCTTATGTCCATATCTATCACCCAGTCATGCTTGTAGCAGTTCTGTTTGACTTGGTCTATGGCTTGATGTGCACTTTTCATTGGCCTGTATCCATAGGAATTCTCATGAAAAAGGCAGTCTATCCTCTTCTCCATGTAATCCTTCACTACTTGTTGCGCTATACGATCTCGCAGTGTCGGTATTCCTAATTTACGCATTTTGCCGCCTTTCTTCGGTATTTCCACTTCTCTTACCGCTTGCGGATGGTAACTACCCGAGGCAAGCCGGTTCCAGATCACATAGAGATTCCTCTCTGCTTTCTGGTCAAACTCTTCCCAGCTTTCATTATCTATCCCTGCGGCCTTTCCGCCTCTCTTTACCTTGCGGTATGCGTTTAACACCTGGTTGTACTCAATTGGTACTGTTTTGCATACGTGCATATTCATTTCTTAATCTTCCCTCACCTTTTTTTTTCTTCTGCAAGGTTGTTGTAGTGAATATTCCACTGAATAACCTGAGCCCTTCACTCCTTTCCGCTTTCGCGGAATGCCATCACTACTATGGCTCAGTCCGACTTCCGTTTCACGTCTTTTACACACGTTACCCCGAAACGGATATCCCGTGTTCCATAATAAAGCCAAACTTTAAGTCATGTCGCCTGTATAACGGCGGGCACATAGCCAGTAAACAGGTTTCCGCTATGCTTATCTCTGCATCCTCAGCACAATGCGATTTTGCCCTACAACTTATGCGATTTCGTTACTTCTTCAGCGATTCATTTGCATTCATCTCTTAAAGCCACACCTGATGAGTCTTTCTCACCTTTTCTCTATCCGTTCACCACAGCAGCTTTACAGCGTTTGCAGCGTAGAGTGGTTTGGCAACCCCACCTGCATGGCGTTGCCGATACTTCGCAATGGTTAGCGATTCCATTGGTGTATCATCTTTATTACGACATGTTAAAGAACTCCGTTCTTTAACTTCACGGCACAAGCAAAGAGCGCAAAGAAAAAAATATTATCTTTTATTTTATTTTTCTTTTCTCTGCGATCTCTGCGGCTTTGCGCGATTACCTACCTTATCTCTTATTCTTAACATCTGTGTTGGTCCGTGGTTAAAATTTTTCACTTTACTTCCTGTTTCGTGCCTCATGCTTCTTTCTTATCTGTCTTTTAACAATGTAAATCTATGGCTAAATATTTCTGTTCTTTCCTCTGCAATCTTTGCGGCTTAGCGTGAGTACACTACTTTTTACCTCAATAATTCTAAAATCACAAAGCGTAATCCTACAAACACTAACCACTGATTTCCGCTAAAACTACATCTACTATTGCTGTCTTAAACAATTTATAAAAAAACAGTAGCCGTCCACATATCTCTTGCCGGTTCATGTTTGTAGCCTGAATTAAAACGTTTTGGTTCAATCGGTAAGATTGAACCAGCAGGATGGTGTACAATGTCAACTACATCTGGAGGAACCCTGCCCAACGTTAGCTCACTTGCCACTTCAGTAGTTTTTAACAGTCGCTGTCCATAATTTTTAAATAGATTAGGTAATTCCAATCCGCTTTTATTTTAATTCTTTCGTTATGACGCTTTTTTTGATAATATATGTTCCATATTACGAGTCAGCACTAACGTCTTAGGACAGGGCAATGACATAAAACGTTCACCTGAAATTAATGGGAAAAAGGGAGAAACTTCTAAAAAAAATATTATCAGGCCAGTCCGATTATAGTATCAGCTTTAGCGACTTAACTAATTTATTGATTTTCCTAGGTTTTAAGAGAAGACTAAAAGGTAGCCACAATATATTTACTAAAGATGGTATAATTGAACGTATAAACCTTCAGGCTGAGGGTTCAATGGCAAAAGGATATCAGATAAAGCAGATAAGGAAAATATTAACAACTTATAAATTTATAATTAATGACGACAATGAATGAATCACAATACGAAATGATTTTGTATTGGGACAAAACAGATAAAATATTTGTTGTTGATGTCCCTGAATTACAAGGCTGTACTGCTCACGGCAATACAAAGAAAGAGGCAATTGAAAATGCTGAAAATGCAGTGCAATTCTGGATAGAGACAGCCAGAGAAGACGGCCTTAAAATACCTGAGCCAAAAGGACGATTAATCTTTGCTTGAATGCAAGAGTTGAAAACTCAGTTGAAACAAAGTTTCTTTATACCCCTCGTTATTTGATTGCCATTTTTCGTGCCTTCACATCATATCTTGACTTTAACTTCTTTCATAACACTCCAAAAATACCTTTACAGTTTCTTAGTGATCTCTGTAGTTTTATTCCCTCACCTTCTACTGTTAATCACTCTTTACTCCACGTCACTCGTCCTTCATCTATCGGCAGTCTCCTGTTTACTACCTTCTACCCACTGGTCTCTCCCACTTCAGCATCCACTTTTGCGGTTTCTTTATAATTATCAAGGATTTCTTCTTTAACTGTTTCCGTTGTTATAGCTTCATCATCATATTGCTGAGCTGGTATTAATAACTTCACTTTATGTGCATCAAACTCTTTGTTTATTATATGCTTTTCTTCCTTCGTCAGCCTTGCTTTACCCTTTGGCCCTCGCCCATCATCAATTATCCTTCTTCTGTCTCTCTCCCTTTGCATATTATCTTTTTGATGCTTTACAAGTTTTTCTATTGGACTCGTCTCTACCTTACCAATCTGATATATATTTTCCGCCTGCAATTCACCTCCGGTTATAAACAGGCTGTTAAAGATTATACGATCTTGAGTCTCAACTTTGGCTCCGTTTATTACAGACAAATTATCAAAGTAGTGTTCTCCTATGTATGTATCTCCTATTGCAGCAACTGTTGTCAATTCTCCATCCGCAATATCTATCGTTATCGTTGTCTCTGTGTTATCTACTATCGTAAACGTTGCCGTATCAGCATCATTTGTATCTGGATCTAGTTCCAATCCTATAAGTCCAAGCGCTCCAGTCACAGGATCCGGAACAGGGAAACTCGCATTCGCATCCGTCAGCACAGTTGCCGACAGGGCAGTTATCGCACCCTTGCCAGTTGATCTCAGTGGAGTACTGTCAGTAGTCGTGACTAAATTGTTATTATCTACTATCAAATCTCCATGCGCCTGCACTGATGATTTCAGGTATATAGTACCCGCTCCGCCATCTCCAGAACTGCCATCACCACCATAAGCCGTTATGTTGTCCATATCAAAATCTGATATGTCATCAAAATATACTGCTATACGGCCTCCTCCGCCTCCACTTCCTGGACTATTATTACTCCCCCCTACAGACCTTATACCTCCTGCGCCTGATAATGTCCCAACATTTATATTTATACCTCCTCCACTTCCTCCTCCATAACCGGCACTGTCAGAACCATCAGCTTTAAAAAGAAAAGACACCTTCCTTACATTTTAACTGCCATGGAAAAATTTGTGAATTTACCGATTCCATGGTTGGAAAATAAAAAATAATTTTTAGAGGGGTGACTACGACCTAATTTTAGTAATCATTTAGTACAATGAAAATCAGTGTTCTAACACATCCTATGTGTATTCTCCGCACTACCATGAAACAGGCTTAATGTTTTTATATTAGAACGTCAAAACGCTACCTTTGCTGTAGTTTTTTTGACAGTAAATGTTCGGTGAACCCATACCCCAAAACACTCTTTTAATGGAGGAAATATTTACAGAATGATTAGTGCCTAATAATACGCTCTATCCATTTGCGTCAAAGTATGAAGGTAAATATGTGATGGTTCATCCCTGTTTTGTTTCTTATCATAAATATCTCTATTGATTTTGGGAGGTGGTATTGGGACTTTTTTCGGATCAGCCCCAAAAGAAATAAGTTGCTGGTCTGTCATATTCCATGGTAAGAATTTTTGTATATTGTTAGGAGTTTTACTTTTATATTTTGCACATTCTTTAAAGTAAGTATAGTACCAGAGATATAAATTAATACCCCATAATTCTAATGTTTGATTAATCGTAAAACTCCTTGCGGCAAGCTCGGCACTCCATAGAGCCCCCGAACCATAATAGGATTTTCTACCCATGATAGGGTTTCTCAAACCCCGCTCAGCAATATTATTATCCATTGGAATCCATGGGTAATCAATGAAAAGGATAAGGCCGTTCCAATGGTTCTTTAGACTGTTTAAAACAGCACCGCAGGCACAATGAAGGTTTGTTTTCGATAGCTCTTGTTCATGATCATTCTCCATTTGCTCAATCGAATTACGTAGTTTTAGATCAAGTTCTGTAAACTCCAGGGAATCCCTATCAAACTCCATCCTCTGGTTGTTGATAGGGTAGATATCCGCTATTTTCCCTACCCAAACTAATGCCCATGCTTCCAATTCAGGCCACTTGACCGCCAAGTCTAAAAAATCCCTTCGTACATGTGCCCAACAAAAAGCAACCAGGAAATTTCCAGATTTTATCATACACTTATAAGCAACATAACGATCCGCGCTTATAATGCCGGATGCATTATTTTCAAAGTGTTCTTTCGGGACTTTTGCCCCACGCGAAGGCACAAGTAAAAAAACAACAGTAGTTGCCGATTGATATATCCAAAGATACCATTTATGATTTTTCTTCTCTGGCATATTAACAAATACCATCCAACGGGTCTCATCGCAATGCCAATGGGTCTCTGTTTTGTTTTTATTAATAATTTCATCTTCAATGGGTTTTAGCAAACCGGAAATAAATTGAAACCCTCCGGTAATGGACCCCTGTGAGACAAATAATTGAAACTTCTCCAACTCCTCTCTCAATCTATTAGTTGGCGTCTGCCAACGATATTTATCTAAAAACACTTTTATCCAAAAAGATATTGCGTAGCCACCTCCCGATATAAGCTTATCCGGCCCTTTTGCTGTAATAATACCAGGGTTGCAGTTACAACTGCATGTAAGAGTGTATCTTCTTCTTTTTACTCCTTTCAAACTGGGCTTTCCAGTAAGATTTTTCATTTGAAAGGATATTGAATTCCCTTTGGGACTGACATACACGCCAATCACAACCTGCATGCGGATGCGAGAGAGCGGGTTGAGATACCGTATTTATTTCTAACATTGAATATTTGTTATAAAAAAAGGCAGCACCTTACAAAAAACCTCCATAAATTATCTTAAAACAACTAAACTGTTACTAATGAGTGACACCATATTGTTTGTTATCTTATTGCACTACGTAGCTTTTATGCGTGCTTAATAAGTGTTTTTTTCGTATTGACTTTTTGCGCAATAAAAGTATACTATGCCGTATATTTTCGTGTTACTTTTTTGTTAGTTTCAGCAAGATATCAGATGACGAAAGGAATGGGATAAATATGTTAAAGAAATTGACTATGGCTGGTGTGTTTGGATTTGCTCTTATGGTCTTAACTTCAAACGTTAATGCGGCATTTGTAACTTATACTGATCGTACAACCTTTGAAGTCGCTGCAGGTACCGTTACCACTGAAAATTTTAACGAGTTTACAACTCCATTGTCCATTAACCCTAAGGATTTCGGAGATTTTACTACTACTAACGCCGGTGCAAATGTTTTTGTTCTACAAGGTGGAAGTCACGCTGCTAGCGTTGACGGTACAAATTTCATTCAGTTAAGAACCCTGACGTTCGATAAAGGCTTTAACGTTCTCTTCGATGAGGGTGTATACGCGTTTGGTTTCGATTGGAGAAATACTGACACCTCTGGAGATCATATCGAATTTGGAATAGGAGCCACATCATTTGATCTTGGAGCACCAGGAAGTGGTTTTTTTGGAATCGTCTCTACTGAAACAATAGGTAAAGCCAGTCCGTTTTTCTTTTCCGATACAGATGGCGATGGCGGTGAACTGGTTTTCGGTGCATTTGACAACTTTACGTATAGCCATAGCGCCATGAGTGTTCCGGAGCCAGGCATTAAGCTACTGTTTGGCATCAGTCTCTTAGGGTTGGTTGGCGTAAGGGCAGCGTGTAAGATTAAAAAGATGAAAAGTTGCTAATAGCTAAGTAAATACTTACCAATATTACTTCATTATACAAGCACCTGCATTCATTATTCACAAATAAAATATGGGTCAGAAGTGGCCATGGTCAAATTTCCGCTTGACTGCATGTCTCCCTTAACATGTATTTTTCTATTTTTCTTCACTCTCTCTTTCAATCGAAAATTACTTGAGGCTATCGTTTTGTATGATTTAATCTTATATTTTTTTGCAATTTCGGTAAAACTCAATCCTGACATCTCACATGACAATGATATTGCAAATAATCGAGGTACATTCACCACACCTCTCCTCGTTTGATAAAGCATATTTTCTTCTATATTAAATTCGTCACATATTGTTTCATTGATTATTTTTGCTTTTAATGGATTTTTATGAACGTATTTTACCATATGAGCCAGGTACTCCTCTGCCTGGATAAGTATGGCTTTAAAACGTCCTCGAAACAAAGTTCCATCTCTTTTATGTTTTGTATTATATCGTTGAGTGTAAACTCCGGTTACATGCCTCACGCATCTGGAGAAATTCCCTTCTGGAGTGTGAATAACCAGGTGATAATATTATGTGAAGCTTCACATAAATAATGAGTACTCATAAGACAATAAGCGGAATGTACACATAGAATAGGTCACACGCTTCTTTAAGCGCCTTTATGAAAAGCTCGTAATCGTCAGATTCAGAAAAACGCTGATTACGGTTTACTGTCCGATTCATTACATGATACCATGCACCCGGATATTCAATTCGTAGAGGCAGTGCCATGAAAAGTATTATAAAGCATTAGAAACGTGCAGTCCTATGCCCCGTTGAGTTTTGATTTATGACATGGTTTTAGACAAAAGTAAAGATTTGTCAGGTGTTTGATTAAAGGAAAAAATGATCTTAATTGCAATTGGATGTAGCACTCTCAAAAT
Source organism: Candidatus Scalindua japonica (assembly GCF_002443295.1). Taxonomy (NCBI): domain Bacteria; kingdom Pseudomonadati; phylum Planctomycetota; class Candidatus Brocadiia; order Candidatus Brocadiales; family Candidatus Scalinduaceae; genus Candidatus Scalindua; species Candidatus Scalindua japonica. The sequence continues at coordinate 125,097 of NZ_BAOS01000013.1, forward strand.
AATGTTCATTTATATCCTTCTGGTCTATCCTGAAATTGGTAAGTTCATTTGTAGTCTTAAATTGGTAATCAGGATATTGAAATATCGGCATTCTCGATTCAGTTTCGCTTGCTGAATAGCCCCAGATGGTTTTGTAGGTATTTCGATCTTCACCAAAGTTCTCCATTTGATTCAAATAGGCATTTATCGATTTGGACTCAATGATAACAACGTTTCCCATCGAGTCGATAATTGGACTATGAGTACGGGTTTGGTCATGTTCAAATTTAAGAATGCGTCGTCCATCATTTGTAATCCCGATTGTTCTGTATGAAAGACTCTTGCCAACTCCCGGCATATTTAGAACAGACCTGTCAGTAGCAATAAAAGGGATGTCTTTATTTTTTCTGAATTCTTTAAGCGAGTTGATCATATCTTCAGCATTGTCGGGCAATCCTTTGATGTAATATAAATCTTTTTTCGAAATATTGCCTACATATTTTTCTTCTACTCTTTCTTGTGCTGCCCTTTCATTGGTAGCGAAATTATGGTAGTTTTCCATAAATCCTTTGACCGAAAATGTATAGTAAGGAACTACGCCAATATCATTCAGAACCTTTCTCAGTTTTGCCGTGTGGCCGCGTCGCGAGGAGGCCGCAGTAAATACCATTTGGTTGGTAACGATCCATCCCGCATCGATTATTCTTTTAATACCGTCCCTTGCTTCGGGCGTTATTTCCATAGCCGACTGAATATGCGTTTGAATTACAAATTGTTTAACGCCAATTTCAGATGCCTTTTCCTTAAACTCGGCAAGTATTTGAATAAGTTCAGGAGTTATTCTTTGAGGTAGGAAAACTGGTAATCTTGTACCCAATCTAACACGCAAAAGCTCGGCATATTTTTCTCCTGCCGGACGGTAATGGTTAGCATTTTTCTTACTTAATGCCATTTGATATACTCCTTCGAGAATTTGCCGAAGTGATGAATCGGTATTCATAAAAGCGTCTCCACCTGTAATCAGAATATCTCTTAACTGGGTGTCCTTTTCCCAATATTCTAACAATAATTTCATTTTCTCAGGCCAACTTGTTTTGGGCACAAGTTTATCAAGATCGAAATTAAATCTACCGCTCTGGAAATCGTACATGCGCTGGCAGGAAACACACAGTCCGCCACAGGCTCTTCCAGCGGTGTCAGGGATAAAAATGGCTACCTCAGGATAGCGTCGATGCACGTTAAAATAGGGTGGAAGGATCCAGCCTGCCGCATTAGGTTCGCCAGGCTGAATGATATCCTCTTTTTCCCAGGCATGAATATGACCAAACTCAGATATCAATTCCTTGCTGGGAAAGATATAATCTCTCATAGGTAGATCGGCACCAGTTTTACCAGGAGTTATTTCCACACTTATCAGTGAAAGATAGTAAGGGTTAACGAAGATGGGAATACCTTTATTCTTCGCTTTTTTAATGGCCCTCAAGGTTTCTTCTCTTAAGGAAGAACTCATCATTTCGTTTAAAAGTCCAGGATTTTTGATGGCAAATACAAGGTGGAATCGATGATCTTCCCACCATTCCAATGCCTTATGGTACTTTTCTTCGTCAGACATCCCGTTGGTAAATTGAAATCGTTGACTTTTTAGTGTACCTGAACTAATCTTTTTTACCAACTTTTTAATAATGTGCTTTTTGTTGGCGCGTCTTATTGCAACAACATCCTCATCGAGTCCAGTAGGATGGTTTTCCATCCATACTTCAACTTGTTTTTTAGTAGGTGTTTTTCGCGAAAGTTGACCATTGATTTGACGAAACAAAAACAACATATCCAGAAAAAAATCTTCTTCCGCTGAGCCTTTACCCAGATTTATTGCTAGCCATAAATTTTTGATGGGTTGACTAATTAATTCCTTATTCTTTCTGTTTGGATCAATAAAAGCCCTTCCTTCATAATCAAGATAATCCATTAATCTTATTGCTGCGTAATCTCTAAAAGCGATTCTTTTTAAGGCAGGATGACCGGTGGCTTTTTGTAAATAATAATTTTTTGTGTGTGGATTTTTATCGAGATATCTCATCACCCACTCCCTGAGTTTCATCCGCGCTTCAAGTGGTGTTTCTGACCCTTCAAAAATAACTTTGATATCAGGGTTCTCATCTAAAATAGTTTTAACAATTTTAAGCGTCTTAACATGAAGACTTATTTTTTCTTTATTATTTATTCTACCCATTTTTTTCTCGTTATGAATTAATGCTAAATAGCTGTCTTGTAATAGTATATACTTTTTCGGCAAGGGAGGCAAAGTTGAAGTTTGATGCACAAATGAATATCATTCAAAAAATTGGTGGTGATTACGGCGATTAGCTTTCGTTTTATTATACACAAACTGCAACCTGAAGCCACTACGCCTGCTCTCTACTCTACCTTATACCATTGTGAATCAGAGTCTGTGTACGTTTACAATTTTACGACAGCTTAAAAGCGTTAGAATGCTAACATTAACTGTAAACTTGCTGATAATCAAATAAGTATCTACCCCACAACAAGTTATCCAAGCAAATTGATCTAAACTAGACAAATCGATGTTACCATGTTAACACCAGTCTCTTACTTCTTTCATTACTGTTTTGTAGATAAGTCGTTGATTGTTAGCAAATTAGAGTGTATTTCAAAATAATAAATTTTCTGGCATAATTTTTGCCAAATAATCAGACTTGAAATATGAATGATGTCGTTTGTTTAAAGGCAGAATGAGAAGACGCACCAAGGCTCTTTAATAATTATCTTATAGGTATCCGGTTGACGGAAGCTGCCCCTGTGTTAACAAAAAGCTTACTGGACAGTTCTGATATACACTGATTATACCTATTTTATTATTGACTATTTGAGTTACATAAAGTACATTGCAACGCATCAGGCTCAACGGGTACAAGCGTTAGAAAGCTAACGATTGAATTGCTTTTACTCCTTTGGTTTCTTGAAGAAAAAACACTTGACTAAGGAGCAGGTTAGATATGTCTTCTGCTATCGATACGAAAAATAAAATGTGAAGATTATAGAATATGTAATATAAAATGAATGGATATTTTAGAATTATAACAATCTAGGGAAAGGACTAAGACATGAAAATGTATATGTTTAAAAAGTTCAGGACATTTGCAACACTAAGCGTGTTCATTTGTTTACTCGGGTATTCTTATGGAGTTTTTGCTGGCCCTATTCAAGATGGCGCTGACCACATATTGACTATAGAGCAGACGCATAAACTTACAAAGATGTTGATAGTAAAAGAGTTATAAAAAGAGTTAGAGGCAATATTTTGTAAAAGGAGCGACAAGAATAATGTGCCAACGAGCCAGTAAGCCGTATTTTAAAGGGTTTTGTGAAATAATTTACAAAATCCAATAGTAGAATTACAAAATACGGTGCCCAACTTGTATAATAGAAGTCACACAATAACACAAACTACTATACAAGAAAGGACACGCTAGAATGCTACCAATATCACAAATTCAAATCAACCAAAAACCGCTACTAATTCACACTGTTCACGAAGATGACAAAGTACTGCTTAATACACCAGATGCGGAATGGTTTCGGGCTTTATATTATTTTCCCTGGGAGAAACACCGTAATTTCGGTGCTGAGTACTACGATGCACTTTATGAATTTAATAAACGAGAAGAGAGAAAGAGGCTGAAAAATCAACCCCAAAAGCAAGTAGTATTATCTCAGAGCAAAGAAGATGCAAGACAGGAGCTTTTGTTTAATAGAGCAACAATGCAAGTTGACAAGGAGAAGAGAGGTGATGTGCTTTATGAAGTAGCGGCTGAATCAAAGCAGCGGATGGTAAGTCCCCTGAGTATATCTCCCGGGGTAGTGCCATTTCGATTGGGAGGTAAGAGGCCAAAATGTTTTTTTGCGTTGTTAAAAAGTTTTTTGGGTACAGCTCTAATGGGATTTCCGTGCGAGCCGGAAAAAGTGTCCATGTTATTGAAGAGTAATCCGAGTTTTGTGCGAGTATGTGGATTTGCACCGAAGGGGGAAAGGGATGAGTATTGTAGCAGGCATATACCAAGTGAGCGTAAACTGCAGCAATTTGACCAGATCATGAGTGAGTGGGGGCTATGGGATAAGATGAAGATTGCGCTGGTAACTGAGAACATAGAGACAGGTGCGATTAAAATAGAAAAGGAAGTAGTAGGAGATACAACTCACTATTATGCATATTCAGGGTTTGAGACAGTAAAGTATAAGGACGAAGATGGTAAGGAGCAGAAGAAGTCGCAATCAAAGCTGACTAAGAGGTGTCGCTGTCAGGACAGAGACAAGTGTGAACATGACTGGGTATTGGCAGATGAAGGAGCGGGGACAATCGTGAAATCCATAACAAAGATGTATTGGGGGCACAAAGCAAGTATTGTAGGTTTTCCACGTCAAGGCGTGCCTCTGGATGCAAGAGCAGTGTTGGATGGACCGACACATGATGGAGAGACATATTTTCCACATGTAGAAAAGGTATTTGATACATATCCGGTGATTGAAGAATCGGTTAAAAGAGCGTTGTATGATAGCGCGTGTGATAGCAGAGATTTGAAAGATAAGTTTATGGACAAACTCGGCTTAGAATTAAAGGCATCTTTAAATCCAAGGCGCAAGAATGGAATAACAGATGGTTTGCCGCGTGGCATGGAGAAGATAACGCCGTATGGTGTGGTAATATGCAATGGTGGCCATGAGATGGATTACAAAGGAATGCGTTATGAAAAAGAAAATTCATTTACCATGCGCCAACGGATACAGATGGTGAACCGGTGTGTTCAACATGCTTGCATCACGTAGAGTGTTGTCCCAATTCGTTAACTGGCAGGATGATTAATATATCATTTGGGTTATTACCCCACATAGACACGGAAGATCCTCCAATGGCAAAGAGATTCAAGGCAATAATGACACGTCGTCCTTCAGTTGAGCGGATGATAAAGCGCTTGAAGTGTGATATTGGTGATGATCGTTTAAGCAAGAGAGGGAATCTTGCGTTTCAGGCATACCTGGACAAGACGATGATTGCTTTTCATCTGTTGTTACAGAATTAAATTGGTGATTTTTAAAGTAAAAAACAAAAAACCGTAGGAGAGGTGTTTTCAAATTTGCAAATTATCTCCATTGTTGGTGCTGTGCAGTTTTATACTGTCTTCTTTTAACGTAATTTTGAAGTACGATTGAAAAAAATTTTTGCATCAAGCGCTTTTCGTGCGAGTTTATGCGGAGGCTCTATACAGAATACGGATGGTTCATTTACCTGGGAACATGGCCCTAGTGATAGCGCACCCGGGCACGCGAATATCACTGGCCCAATCGGCATGGGCTTAGTAAGCGCATACGGTGACACGGGTGATTCAGATCACCTTACAGGAGCAACTAAGGCTGCAGATTATTTAGTATCAAAAACGTCAGCTTGGGTCGGCACTTATAATCCGTTTTTTTTGTTAAAGACTTACGATGCTACGGGCACCACAGCTTACAAAGACAAAGCTACTGAGTTTTTTACTCAATTAGACGCTAGTACATATGTAGGAAGCAGTGGTACGTATAATACTGCAGGATATATTTCGGCGATTGAAAGTGGGAGAGCAGGAGTTTGGAACAATCTACGTCCCTGGGAGTTTGCACCTCTTGCATATGCCGCACAACGAGAAGGCACTGCTGCTCAAACTACTGCATTTACAACAGCTTTGACAGATGGTATTGAAGCACTGAACAGCTCTAATCCAAGTTCTTACTACAGCGACATACTTGGATTAAGTGGAGGTGTATTTGGCCTCGGAATTACAGGTACAGAGTTTGATCCAACGGCTGGTTCTTTTGCCTCAGCTGGCAGTACCAGCGATCTGGCAGATGAACTTGCCAGTCTTCAAAATGCAAACGGCTCATGGTACTGGCATTCTAATTTAACTTCACCGGGTACCGGTGATGAGGATAGTCAAACAACTGCCTATGCAATGCTCGCCCTGATGAGCGTAAACACATCCGGGCAATACGATAGTGAAATAGTCGCAGGAAGAAATTACCTTTTAGGGGCTCAACTCGGAAGTGGTGGTTTTCCAAGTTATCCAGGTGGACCTGAAAACATAGAAGTAGAAGGTGAAGTGGTCTGGGCACTTTCCGCTTCAGTCCCAGAACCATCCCTTGATCTCCTCATAGGCATCAGCCTTGTAGGACTGGTAGGTGTTGGTGCAGCGAGAAAGATTAAACGGAAAACAGTTGCAAACAGTTAGATAAAATTATCCAATTATAATTTCATTATCCAGGCGCCTGCATTATTCATGCACTGAGGGATGCAGGCGCTATATATCAGCCCATTTTCCTCTATACCCCAATCCACACAAACTTGACAGCACACACTTCAACCCTTGATGAATGGTAGTTTACGTATTGTTGTAGCAGTAAACTGGAAAAGCGTTATACATTCTAGTCGCTTTGGTTCTGGCGATGCTTATGATCCGAATATTATAGAAATGAATAATGGTGAAAACTTGTTAACACAAACGGGAGATTTATTACTTTGACTGTTTCTCAAAAATTTAAAGGTAGCAAAGGTAAAAGATGGAAATTCAGGCTCATATTTATTGCTGCTCCAATCCTGGTAATTATATGTATTCTTTTTACTGTTTTTTACGTGTATATAGCTAAGGATGTCTGGAAAAAACGAGGGATCGAACAGGGACTTATTTTCGCGCAAGTACAGAGGAACAGAGAAGCTCTAGAGATATTTAAAAAGGAGCTATCCAAGACCCCGGAAGACCCTAAGATCCACTATTACATGGGTGTATCATATGCCAATTTAAAGGAATATGATAAGGCAATAGCAAAGCTTGAGGCAGCACTCAAGATCAAACCTGATTTATCAGATGCACATATTAAACTTGCAATGATAAGTTTGACAAAAGCACTGGAATTACGAATGCACGGTAAGGCAGAACCACTGGTTCTGGAAAAACTGTTGGAGGCAGAAGGTATATGCAGGGCTGAAATCGAAAGAAATCCCAATAATAAGAATGCGCATACTTGCCTGGGTGCAATTCACACTGCGCAAGGCTTGCTTGAAGATGCAATAATTGACTATGAAAATGCACTGAAACTTGATAGTAAATTATTAAGCGCACGTATGGCAATTGCCAGGTTGTACGCCCAGAGAAATAAAATTGTCCTGGCAGAAGAACACTGTAATGTTGTTTTGACAGAAATTGATCATGACAATTATGAAGCACGGATGCTTTTGTCACTGATTTATGAGCAACAGGGTGAATTTCAAAAGGCTGTTGAATGTTTGAAAAACATTTTAAAGGAAAAACCTGAAGATTTAGCTGTTCACATACAACTTGGACTTTTCTACTTGAAAATGTCAAAGTATGATGAGGCATCTAAAGTGGTCGAACTGGTACATAAAATAAATCCAGTAATTTTACCTCCTCTCATTGATTATATTGAAGGCTGTGTGCTGTTTCAAAGAAAAGATTATGAAAATGCTATTGTTTTGTTAAAGAAAGTAACTGAAAAGATATCAGATTATGTACAGTCTCATTATGTTCTGGCCATTGCCTTAGCTGAAAAAGGAAAAATAGAAGAGGCCAAAGCAGAATTTAGAACTACAATAGACCTTGCTCCAGGATTCATTACTGCTCAAATAAGACTTATAAGGCTTTTGGAAAAAGATGGTGATTATAATGAAATGGTCAGATTGAGTAAAGATGTACTTACAATTGAACCTGAAAACCTGGATGCGATGCAGATACTTGGGAATGCGTATATAAAGTTAAGAGACTTTACGAGTGCCGAAATTGTATTTCAGGAGATTACCGAGTTAAAACCATCGATGGGAGATATAAACATGGCTCGTTTGAGTTTGGCAAGAGGCCAATTAGGCAAGTGTGTACGCCAATGTGAACAGATTATTAAGTCAAATCCTGAAGAGGCAGGAGCATATGGTATCCTTGGCCTTGCTTATTTAAAACAGGGGAACTTTAACAAGGCTATTGAACAGTTTGTAAAGGCTATTGAAAAAAAACAGCGTATAGTAGATACGCACCTGAATCTTACCCTGGCATATGTACTAACCGGAAGGAACAAGGAGGCAATAAATACACTTGAAAACTTTTTATCCTTTGACCCGAATAATCTGCAGGCAAACACGATACTTGCAAATTTATATGAAAAGGGAGGTAATATTGATAAAGCTATTAACATCCTTGTGAATTTGATAACTATAGACCCTGAATACCTTCCGGGTTATAAATTGACCAGTCTATATTTATTACAGGACAGGGTAGATGATGCCATAGATATATGTAACAGGGCACTTAAACTTGCACCGGAGGATACTAAGTTTTACATTAATCTTGCAGTCGCCCATCAGCAGAAGGGAGACCCCTCCGCGTCAATATCATCCTGCCGGAAGGCAGGCACACTAAAGCCGGGAATACCTTCCATCAATATACTCATGACAAACTTACATACCGCAAATGGCGACTTTGATAAGGCTGCCGATTGTTTTTTAAAAGGCAACGAACTGTTTCAGAGAAAAGATTATACAAATGCTGTCACTTTGTTAAGGGAAATGATCAATAGGTTACCAGGGTCAGCACAGGCTCACTATATCCTGGCGCTTGCCCTGATGGAGAGCGGTAGTATAAAAGAAGCCATGACAGAATTCAAGACTACATTAGAGCTCTCCCCCGGATTCATTCCAGCCCAAATAGGTCTGGGAAGATTATATTTTAGAAGTGGAAGGTATTACGAAACAATCAAGTTGGGCAAAGACATTATTGACTTCGAGTTCGTTAATCTGGATGCCAGGATCCTCATCGGTAAATCATATATGAAATTACAGGACTTTCAGAATGCCGAATTGATATTTAAAGAGATTATTAAGCTGAATCCTTTAATTGGGAAGATCAATATGGCACATTTAAGTCTTGTGAGAGGTCAGATTAGCAAGTGTATACGCCAATGCGAACAGATTATTGAAACAGATCCGGAAGAGTCAAAGGTGCGCGATATACTGGGCCTTGCTTATGTAAAGCAAGGAGACTTTGATAAGGGTATTGAACAGTTTGCAAAGGCCATTAGGAGAATCGAACGTAAGGCAGACACACATTTGAACCTTGCAAAGGCATATGTGGTAACAGGGAAGAGCATAGAGGCACAAAAGACACTTAATGACTTGCTCTCCTATAACACGAAGAACCTGCAGGCAAATACGATCCTGGCTGACCAGTTCTTAAATGAGGGTGATTTTGATAAAGCCGCGAATTTACTTGAGAAGGTGTTGGAGATTGATCCTGGCTATCTTCCCGGTTACAAATTAGCATGTTTACGTTTATGGCAGGGCAGGACAGATGAGGCTATAGACTTATGTAACAGGGCGCTTAAGCTGGCTCCGGAAGATGCCATGTTGCACGTCAACCTTGCTATTGCCTATCAACAAAAGGAGAAATATCCTGAATCAATATCATCATTCAAGAAGGCAGGAGGGTTTAGGACCCCAAAGAGATTTTCCGATATACTTATATCAAATACATATATATCCAATGGTGACTTTTATAAGGCACGTAAACATGTAGAATCATCATTGATGTTTAACGACAAAGAGAAAAAAAAGTATCTGGAATTTGTTGATCTGTGCAAGAGTCATAAAAAATACGCAAGGCAAGTAACATTAAGTCTTAACAAGGCATTAGCCGCAAAGCAAATGGGTATCTTTAATCTGGCGAGCAGTGAACGCGAAAAGTCATCAAAGATATTACAACAGGGTCTCATACCTGAGATATTCTTTGAAAACAAGCAGGATGAAGCAATATCAATATATCAGAATCTGACAGGCTCGGATAGTGAATCTGTATCGATACGATTGGCCATCGCTAACCAACTCCTTAAAAAAGGTACAGTAAACGAAGCCGTAAAAATTACCGAAGAAGTTATGGAACTATATCCAGAAAATTTTTCATCCTATAATTTATTAAGAGAACTGTTCATTCGAGATACTGAGGATACAAGGCATGACGATTCCGCAATGGATTTACTAAAAATGCCTCAACTGAATAATGATTCCATAGAAGGGTATCATGATATGGTCAGGCTGAAATTTATGGGTGAACAGGTGGAATCAATCTCAATGTTTAATGATGAAGAGAAAAAGGAGTATCTGGAATTAATAAAACTATGTAAAAATAATGAAAAAAATGGCAAGCAGGTAATGCTATCTATTAATAAGTATATAGTAGCAATACAAAATGGTTATTTTGACCTGGCAATCAGTGAGTGCAAAAAAGCGGTAAATGTTCTTCCGGAGAACCTAATACCTAAAATTCTTCTTGCGAATACTTATCTTTCAACTAATAAAAAAGAGGAGGCTATCAAGGTATATAATGAAATCATAGAGTATAAACCAGAATATGTATCACAAGATATGGGCAAAGCGTTTATAGTGGCCCAAAAAGAGGGAGACGCTATTTCAACGTATCAGAATTTAGTTGATCTTGATGACAATTCCGTTTCTACACGACTAATTCTTGCGGAAATGCTTTTCAAAAAAAATTCTGTAGAGGAGGCCGTGAAATTGGTTAGTGAGGCTATACAACTCTCCCCGGAAAACCTGGCTGCTCATAATCTATTGGGTGAACTTAATTTAAAAAGTACAAGGTATGATAATGCGGAAATGGTATTCTCAAAGATGCTGCAATTGAATGGGAATATCTTTGAAGGACATTACAATATGGCCAGGTTAAAATTTATACAAAATGAGTTTGATGAATGTATAAGGTACTGCAAGAGAGGTCTGGAAATTAAACCCGAAGAAATACATACACTCAATATCCTTGGAGACGCTTATTTAAAAAAAAACATGTTAAACAACGCGGTACTGGTATTTAATAAAATATTAGACATAGATTCTAATTTTGTTCCAGCTCTTCTAAACATTGCCAATATAAGGTTGCAGCTTAATCAGCCCGCAATCGCAGTGCATCATTACAAATCAGTACAAAAGATTGATCCACAAAATATTGCTGCTCATTCAGGTTTGGGAAATGCTTACGCCTTGATGGGAAAGCACACAGACGCAATAACTGAATTTGAAACTCTGAAAAAAGCAGAACCAGAAAATGTGTATACATATTTTCCCATGGTAAGAAGTTATCTGGCTCTGGATGAAGATAAAAAGGCACATGAATTACTCAAGAAGGTTTTAGAGTTGGATCCTGAAAACCAGAATGCTCGTTCGCTCATTGCAAAGATATATGCGAAAAATGACAAATTATCAAAGGCTATAGAACAGTTGAATCACATATTACATGATAATCCAAAATCTGCAGAAGCGTACGGACTTGGTATATTTTATTTTGATAAGGGGGAATACGACAATGCAATCTCGATTTATAAACAGGGAATAGAGAATTTTCCGAACAATGTTATGCTGTTATGTAATCTTTCGGTAACATATCTTATGAATGGAGACTATAAACGAGCAAAAGATACATGCTCAAGGACAATAAACATTCAACCGGAAGGTATCATCCCAAATCTATGCATGGTAAACATATTTTTGTCTAAAGGTGAACTTGAAGGTGCATTAAGCCATCTCAGTAATGAGGCCTTAAGTCTTAATAATATGCAAAAAGATAGTCTTCTGGGTTTAATCAATTATTGTAGAAAAAATAAACTGGCTTCAAAGATAGGATATCATTTGGGGAAATCTATAGCATATGCAAATAGTCAATGGCTTGAGCGTGTCTTAAGGGAGCATGATGAAATATCAAAGATAGCTATTCCGGATCCAAGCTTGTACCAGGCACAGGCAGACATCCTGATCAGGTCTGGTGGAAATGATGAGGCCATAGAAACCTACAAAAGAGCTTTGGAAATGACGCCAGAGTCTCCATACGTATATTATCAACTTGCAGATATTTATAAACGTAATGCAAGATATGATGATGCAGAGACATTCTATAAGAAGGTAATAGCCATCGACCCTGATAACGCCATCACCCACATGAATTTGGGGATAGTACTTCGTTCTAAAGGTTTAATAGATGAAGCTATTGAGGAGTATGAACAAGCAATTGAATCAGAACCGTCAACCATAATTGCGATCAATAACCTTGCGTATTTATATGCAACGAAAATTCAGGGCAAAACGGATTATGCCCTGAAGCTGGCACAAGATGCCAGGGCGCTTGACCCAAACAATGCTGATGTATTAGATACATATGGATGGATTTGTTACTTAAACGGAAAGTTCGAAGAGTCAATATCAAAACTGAAGGCTGCTGCAATGATTGCACCACAGAATCCGATAATACGCTACCACCTCGGGGCGGCTTATTACAAAAAAGACTTAAAATTACTAGCATTAAAAGAACTGGAGTATGCGCTCAAGTTAAGTAGTACTTTTCCCGGGGCTAAAGAGACTGGCCAATTAATAGAAAAAATTAGTTTTTACACAGAAAGTAATGTATTAGGTTTATAGTCACCAGCCATTTGAAGCTGGGGGGTGGGGTCACATCTTTGATGTTTGATATTAGTTTTAATTGTTAAAATCTATCATATCAGATTCTAATTGCCTGACCAGTTTCTTAAAGGTTTTGTCTGTTTTTAACCGATCCTTAACCCTTCTACTTCCCAAACTCACTGCCGAAGGCCTGATACCTCCAAAGTGCTCACCTATTTCATCACACGTGCTTCTAGCATACTTTCTCGACAAATATATCGCCATATCCCGGTCTTCATTTCCTTTACGTCCCTTTACGCACATCTCCTCCTTTGAAACATCATACGCTTCGCATACAACTTTACAAATTTCATTAATTCCTGGACCTGGCCGCGCATAAATCATACCTGAAATCTCAGCATCACTCTTCTCAGACTTTCTGTTTCTCAATTTCTCCCTCATTCGTTTTACAAACTGTGCTGTTCCTAATATTGCCCCAAAACTCATTTCTTTTAAAGGATTTCCCTCGTCTCCCATTATTACAAAGCGTCGGTATTCCTTTCTCTGCTCCTTCTCAGACACACCAAACATTTCAAGTGTTTGTTTCACATCAAGCCACTTCGGACATTGTCGTATTCCTAGATAATCCCGATAACTAGACCATCTATACTCCTCGGGCCTCCTCACAATACCCGCACGTACAGGATTCATGTGTATGTAACGTGATAAAACATGCAAATGTTCATCTGCTTCTACGAGCACACTCTTAAACCTGCCCTGAAACAGATGTCCCACTCTCTTGTACTCCTTATTTACATAACCGGCATAAACATGATTCAACCATTGCAAGGGCCTACTCAATTCACCACCTGGAGTTTCCAACTCCAGATGATAGTGATTTGTCATCAGAGAATATCCATGGAATATTATTCCCCACTTCTCATGCAGGTCTCCCAGCTTTTCTAAAAACACCTTTCTATCGTAATCCTTAAAAAATATATTCTGTCTCCCAACACCTCTGGTAGTAATATGATAAAAAGCACCGGGATATTCTATGCGTAAGGGCCTTGCCATAATTAACAGACACATTCCTAAAACTTAAATTTTAATAATAAAAAAATTAATCTTATCTAAATTTATACATACGTCAATATCAAATTTCAAAGATGTGACCCCTACGATGTGTACGATGTGCGTTAAGCGGGAGAGGTCTATTTGGTGCAAGATTCAGGTAATAAATCATTGTCTGTTAATGTGATAGCGACATAACAGACACTAAATCAGGCAGTTATGAAATTTGTAAAAAATGCCGTGCCCTCATTCGACAAGCAAGGGGTCACTGGTTCGAGTCCAGTATCGCCCATATTGTCATACAAGGAGTTAGGACAAGTGGTAGGTAAAGCAATCCTGAAAGGTGACCATTTTGTGACCAAAATTATTGAGGGGTATTGGTAATCAAGAAAAATAACCATGCCATTTTTTTCTTCTTCTTCGTTCCAACTACATATAAAAGTTGCACATATCCAGCGTAATCAGGTGGTGAAGCTGAGGTGTTACACTGTTCAGGTTTTAACATTCTAACACATCCTATGTGTATTCTCCGCACTACCATGAAACAGGCTTAATGTTTTTATATTAGAACGTCAAAACGCTACCTTTGCTGTAGATTTTTTGACATATGGTAATGTCTGATATACCAACAAGTTACACAAAACCAAGCTTATGCATTTCAGCTATAGGCGTTAGAAAACTAACGATTGAACAAGTTTTTGCTTAAGACACTCCAATTAACATTCCAACATAAGTCTTTGTACATCAGCGCATAAGATATATTTTTATTGTAAGTTCTGTTATTGGTATGAATTCTGCTATTAAAGATCGAGTCCATAATTCAATTGTTTGGTTTTTATGATATTATTATTAAGTAAGGCAATTATGGTTAATGATAAATTATTTAAAATGCCAAAATGATGCTGCTTTGTCCGGTTAGGTTTTTGCGTAACAAAATTTTTTTTCTGTTTTTTGGTATTACTTTGGTCCTCTCCTGCTCCATGGGCAAAGAAATCAAAGTTGGACAATTCGTTCTTGAATTTAATCCTCAATTCTCTGACTCTTTATGATAGATACTTTTTCGTTAAAAGCATTGCGACAATAAATGGTTATGAGCAGATACGTAATTAGTAATAAATAACTCATTTTGTAAATGTGAAAATAATAATGATATTAAAAAACCGACAATTTGTTAAATATTGTGTTTTTGGTGTTTTGATTATTTTTGTAATTTTGGTCTGTATCCTGTCCACAACAAAAGTTGATCAGGAAAAAGAGGAAAAACCAACCTCTAAGCTTCCTGATGACATATCAATGGTTGGCCAAACTATCAATCAGTACCACCATAATAAAGTGCTCTATACAATCAAGATCGGAAATTTTCGGATATGTCATAAAAAGATAGGTTTTCTAAAAATAGGTTTTCTAAAAATAGCACAGATAAATAATTTAGTAATTGATATTTTTTTGGACTGCTACAATCATAACAGCACAAAAACGTCATTAAACAATATGGCTAAAGTTGATAATAAAACAGTCTTCAGTTATATAGAAAAAAACTCCAGATTGGAAGCAATGATTCGTAAACATAAAATAAAAGGATTTGAAATTGAAGGTATAGAGCTAAATGTTTATAGAGGAAAGAATGTAGTGTGTTCAATTTTGAGTCAGAGTGCCAACTTAGATTATAAAAATAGAGAGGTTGTCTTAAAAGGTAATACAACAATTGCAGTAGAAAATAAAACCTTAAGATCGCATAGGGCTAATTGGCAAACTAAGGATAAGAAATTCTTTATTAATGGGGGGTATGAGTTAATTAACGGAAATACGGTAAAGAGAGGAAAAGGTCTTATAACCGATTATTTATTAGAGGAAATTGAGTTCTGTGGTCAAAACCTAAAAAAAGAAGCATAATTAGAAAATTGTACATATCTTTACGATAACATTTACTGAAATTTTGATTTTTTTAAAACGAAATAGAGGGTGAGATGGGAAAGCAGATCAAATTAATAGTTAGAGTTTTACTTCTTTCGGGTATATTGTTTTTATTATCCTGGGGAGAAGATGTCCTGGCAAACCATGGTAACCTAAATGAACATGTGACGAATGGTAAGGATTTTCTAAAAGTATTTGACTTTGTAAACTCAAATTCAGAGTTTGAAGCAGCATTGGTAGTTGATCCCAACCATGAAGAAGCCAATTTTTATTATTCGTTTACAAGGATTGCAGTACTTCTTAGCTCAACCGAATTAAACAATCTGCTTGATGGATTTGGTGTAGATCCTCAAGGTAGAGATATTCAAAACTGGACGGCTGATTTCCAACGTGATATAGATGGAAAAATAGTGCTCCCTGCAAATTCACCTACGGGTGATTTGGTGGTAAATTATCTGGAGACCATTCTCCTGCTACAGGTAGAAGGTGCGTTGGTGAATTTAAGTAAAGTGGGAAATAATTTTTCGTCAAGTTTCTCATTTGGCGATGGTATTATAGATTTTGATTATGGTGATGCCGCCTTTTACAATGCCTTCCTGTTATTTTCAAAACTCGTAATGGGCTTGGTTATGTCTTATGATTTTGGTGTGGATATTGATGATATTGTATCGAATTTTAATTATACTCACTGTTTTACTATAATTGAAGTTTTGAACACATACGTCAATTTACTGGAGCTTTTACCTGTAAATTATTTGAGCCAGTCTGGCACAGCGCTATACAATGCAGTCGAAATGTATAAGGCTGCATCAACTTATGTTATAAATGAAACGGATAATCAATCAGATGATTTCATTGTAATAGATAATGAAGATCTTGAGTCCGAAGATTATTTTCGCAATATTTTGGTAGAAATACAGAGTTCGCTGTCGGGCCCTACATTGATTAATTTGGGGAAAAAACAATCATGGGTGCTACAGGATGATTTTTTATTTGGTGGTGGAGAGATGCGGGTATCTCTAAACAAGAATGGTAACCAGATAGAAGATGGGGAATATACAAAAAATAATTATAATTGGCCATCACCTTTGGGAGTTCCATGTTATGGTGATGTTAGAAATTTCCATATTATAGGCAATTCAATATCATTTGACATTATAAATGAAGACGTTGGGTTTGATTGCCCTTGTGACATACAATTTACGGGTACGTTGAATAATGCATTGGATCAGATTATCAGTGGCACATATAATGGTGTTAATAATAGTGGTGTTATATCCGGTTCGTTTACTGGATTATTGTCGGATAATGACATCTATAGGTATAACGTTGACTTGGGGAGTCTCTTTTTTACTAATTACAATTTAAAAAACTACATACCTATAATTAGTAAAGATGTAGATTGTAATGTTGATATTGTAAGCTATCCGGACGATACGTTTGGAGGCGTTTTACCGGATGGCATTCCTAACGAACCAAATATTTCTGTTTTACCTCTAAACCATAACTTTGGTTGCGTAAATGTTGGCAACACTTCAACTGTTCAAACCTTCACTATATCCAATACAGGTACAAACGACCTGGTGATAGGCGTTGTTGGTCTTACCGGGGCAACTCCCCTCCAATTCAATATAAAGAACAACAACTGTTCAATGCTAACAATACCTCCATCTGGAAATTGCTCGATTGATATAGTGTTTTCGCCAACATCAACAGGCTCTAAAAGTGCAAACCTTTCTATACCATCCAATGACCCAGATATCCCAACAATGGATATTTCAATAAGCGGAACATCTAAAACAGAACTATGCCCATGTGCAATAGTTTTGCAAGATAATCCATCTGATCTGAAGCTTCTACAGCGTTATCGGGATGAGTCCTTATCAAAGACAAACATCGGTAAACTATTAACGAAGTTATTCTATATGGTCTCAGCTAAGGCAGTAGAGACACTAAATGATAATCCTGAATTAATTGCAGAAGCAAGGTCACTCATAGACAAAAATCGAAAAGATGTTTCTGATGTACTGGACGGAAGAGATGGAGTTATATACAACACAGATGAGATTGTTTCCTTCCTCAGCAATTATGCCAATGACTCACCACCTCTCTTAAAGGTGATATTAAATGTCATTAAGAAAGATATGCTTCAGAAGAAAAAGCGTGGAGAGCTGTTCTTTGGATTCAAGTTGGAATAGGGTGTTTTTATGTGGGTATGTCCTCTATCAGAGAAGGGGGTGGGGGTCAGGGGTGGGGGTCACATCTTTGATGTTTGATATTAGTTTTAATTGTTAAAATCTATCACATCAGATTCTAATTGCCTGACCAGTTTCTTAAAGGTTTTGTCTGTTTTTAACCGATCCTTAACCCTTCTACTTCCCAAACTCACTGCCGAAGGCCTGATACCTCCAAAGTGTTCACCTATTTCATAACACGTACTTCTAGCATACTTTCTCGACAAATATATCGCCATATATCGCCATATCCCGGCCTTCATTTCCTTTACGTCCCTTTACGCACATCTCCTCCTTTGAAACATCATACGCTTCGCATACAACTTTACAAATTTCATTAATTCCTGGACCTGGCCGCGCATAAATCATACCTGAAATCTCAGCATCACTCTTCTCAGACTTTCTGTTTCTCAATTTCTCCCTCATTCGTTTTACAAACTGTGCTGTTCCTAATATTGCCCCAAAACTCATTCTTGTACTCCTTATTTAAATAACCGGCATATACATGATTCAACCATTGCAAGGGCCTACTCAATTCACCACCTGGAGTTTCCAACTCCAGATGATAGTGATTTGTCATTAGACAATATCCATGGAATATTATTCCCCACTTCTCATGCAGGTCTCCCAGCTTTTCTAAAAACACCTTTCTATCGTAATCCTTAAAAAATATATTCTGTCTCCCAACACCTCTGGTAGTAATATGATAAAAAGCACCGGGATATTCTATGCGTAAGGGCCTTGCCATAATTAACAGACACATTCCTAAAACTTAAATTTTAATAATAAAAAAATTAATCTTATCTACATTTATACATACGTCAATATCAAAGTTCAAAGACGTGTCCCCTATTCTTTCAAAAAATAGCCAAATTGTAAATACTCTTATTTCAAGGACTTAAAAAATCGGATGCCAATTGCTTCTTAGTATCAAGTCTAAGGCTCATTCTCGAAAACAGGACAAAATGAAACCAAAAAAACCAGTGTTTTCGTGCGCTTGGTGGGCATACTCAACACTGGTTTTTTTAGTTGATATATTTAATTTATTAACTAACCTATAGAAGTTATTCTTTTTCATTGGTGAATGGGAATAATGAACCGGAGGACATAAGTTGCCGCTTATGTCTTTCTTTTTTTTGTAATAATAAAATTAAAAACTACTTTGGAAAAAACTATCTTTCGGCTTTCAAGTTACAATGAAACAAAAAATATATATTGAAACAAGTGTAATAAGCTATCTGGTCGCAAATACATCAAAAGATTTAGTGATTGCGGCTCATCAAGCCTCTACAGTTGACATGTGGAATCAGATTGATGAATTTGATGTTTTTATTTCAGACATGGTCATTCAAGAGTCATCGAGAGGAGATAAAAAGCAATCTTGTGATCGTCTAAATAAATTGAAAAACATTCCAGCATTGAAAATTGATGATGAAGCAAAGAAGTTAGCAAAGGCATTGCTTGACGGAAAAGCAATACCTGAAAAATGTCCTGAAGATGCTTTACATATTTCGGTTGCAGCAATAAACGGTATTGATGTTATTATTACATGGAATTTTAAGCACATCAATAATCCATTTACAAGAAAAATGATAAGAACTATAATTGAGAGCAAAGGAATTGTATGTCCTGAAATATGTTCACCGGAGGAATTAATAGGAGAAAACTTATGAACGATCCAATTGTAGAAGAAATACGCGGATTTCGTAATGATCATGCAAAAAAGTTTAATTACGATTTAGATGCTATATGTGAAGATTTCAAAAGCCACCAGGCAAATTGTGGTCATGAAATTATACGATTGAAACCTAAAAAATTAGAAAAGAAGTTAATTCAGCAGATGCTAAGAAGTAGTGCGGCAGATTAGTATCGCTACCTTAATTCAAAAATATCGATTAAGTACTGTATGCTCCTTTTTCTATTGACCTTAAGCGATGTGAGGGATGTGAGGGGTCACATCTTTGATGTTTGATATTAGTTTTAATTGTTAAAATCTATCACATCAGATTCTAATTGCCTGACCAGTTTCTTAAAGGGTTTGTCTGTTTTTAACCGATCCTTAACCCTTCTACTTCCCAAACTCACTGCCGAAGGCCTGATACCTCCAAAGTGCTCACCTATTTCATCACACGTGCTTCTAGCATACTTTCTCGACAAATATATCGCCATATCCCGGCCTTCATTTCCTTTACGTCCCTTTACGCACATCTCCTCCTTTGAAAAATCATACGCTTCGCATACAACTTTACAAATTTCATTAATTCCTGGACCTGGCCGCGCATAAATCATACCTGAAATCTCAGCATCACTCTTCTCAGTCTTTCTGTTTCTCAATTTCTCCCTCATTCGTTTTACAAACTGTGCTGTTCCTAATATTGCCCCAAAACTCATTTCTTTTAAAGGATTTCCCTCATCTCCCATTATTACAAAGCGCTGGTATTCCTTTCTCTGCTCCTTCTCAGACACACCAAACATTTCAAGTGTTTGCTTCACATCAAGCCACTTCGGACATTGTCGTGTTCCTAGATAATCCCGATAACTAGACCATCTATACTCCTCAGGCCTCCTCACAATACCGGCACGTACAGGATTCATGTGTATGTAACATGACAAAACATGCAAATGTTCATCTGCTTCTACGAGCACACTCTTAAACCTGCCCTGAAACAGATGTCCCACTCTCTTGTACTCCTTATTTACATAACCGGCATATACATGATTCAACCATTGCAAGGGCCTACTCAATCCACCACCTGGAGTTTCCAACTCCAGATGATAGTGAATTGTCATCAGACAATATCCATGGAATATTATTCCCCACTTCTCATGCAGGTCTCCCAGCTTTTCTAAAAACACCTTTCTATCGTAATCCTTAAAAAATATATTCTGTCTCCCAACACCTATGGTAGTAATATGATAAAAAGCACTGGGATATTCTATGCGTAAGGGCCTTGCCATAATTAACAGACACATTCCTAAAACTTAAATTATAATAATAAAAAAATTAATCTTTTCTATATTTATACATACGTCAATATCAAAGTTCAAAGATGTGACCCCTATCCCCTCCAAAATAATGCTACCAAATCTGTTGTTTTCCTTCCAACAATTGAAAAACCTGATAAGGATAATAAACGTGAAAAACTTTGTGCTTAGGAACCAATTGGTGAGCAAAGATACGCTTGTAAAAAAACCTCGTTTATTTTAGGTCTAACCACATTGAATATAGAACATAGCATCGAATCAAACTGTATGTAAATAAAATGCCATACCCTGTTAAACCCTATAAATAATAGCAAAAGAAGCCCGTATACCATATTATAGTAGCCCAAGGCTGGTTCACTGCTGGGTGACTTATAAAACTTATCAAATATCTCCTGAAATCTTATCAGATCAAAAAATTTTACCAGCCCAAGAAGCCCGCCAAATGGGCTTCGCCTTTCACTGCAATAACCATACGGGGTGGTAGCCCCAATTTTACCAGCCTTAGCGGTGTATCCTGTTTCTCCTTGATTTGTAATGACTTTCGCGTTACTCTTATTTCGTCTTTTAACCATTCGGGTTACCTCCTTTTTTTATAGGTAGTTGTTGTCAAATCCTATTATTTAGGGGGAACCCAAATGTTTTCATGCTTTTTTACGACTTCTTGTGCAAGATTCAGGTGATAAATTGGTAAGCACCCAGTTAATCACGTCTAGCGAGTTGCTCCAGTTCCTTGGAATCGACATTCCAAGGCAGTAAATCATTTACTGGTTTTCGATCTCGTAAATACATTGGCATCTCTTCGAAAACCTTTCGAAGATACCAGTAAGGCTCTAATCCATTAGCCCTTGCAGTTTCAACCAGCGAATACCAAGTTGCAGTTGCCCTTGCACCGGCCTCGCTTTGTGCAAACAACCACACCTTTCTACCCGTCGCAATAGGCCGGATATGACGTTCCGCATTGTTGTTGTCCAGTTGCAGGCGTCCGTCTTCCACGAAAACTGTTAGTTTTGACCATTGGTTGTTAATGTAGGTAAATGCATTCGACAGCAAACCTCCATAGCTAAACGCCTGCACTGATTTCTATTAATCCAGGAACGGATCTTATCCAAGCAAGACTTAACTACCTCTTGTCTATATCTCTTTCGTTGATCCGGTGGTTTCTCTTTTTCTTGATTGTCAAGGTAGTAGAGTTCTCTGATCAACTCCATGCCTTGCCGGGCAATATTGGCAGCGCCTGGCGAACTGGCTTTTCTTGCAACATCAAACTTACGACGAACATGTGCCCAGCATCCCAACTGGATAACATTAGGACGCGAGGCTGATGCCCCATAACCAGCGTAACCATCGGTTTGCAAAAAACCACTGAACCCTTCCAACAGTTTGCTGGCTACAGCTCCTGCACGGCTGGGACTGTAGTGCATAAGTACAATCGGGGTATCGTTACCGCCAGTAACACGACACCAGATATAGGACTTCTGTTTAGCAGTTCGTCCTTCTTCGCTCAGAACCTGAAGGGTGGTTTCATCAATGTGAAGATAGTCATGTCCATCAAGCGCATTTTCCATGGTAGCTACCAGAGGAGAAATAATTTGCTCTGCACCTTTGATCATCCAGTCTGCCAATGTGGTACTGGTGAACGGTACGCCAAAACGTTTTCCAGCAATAGAAGCTATACGGTTTAGCGGAAGACCATCAGCAAATTTGCTCGAACCAACCCAGGCAAGAACACCTGGTGATGCTTGGGTTCGAGGCAAAGGAGCCGGTGGACTTTGTTGTGCAGTTATTGGCGGTTGCTTGCACTTGGAGTTAGAGCAACTGTACTTGAACTTAATGTTCTCTATTACTTGAAACCTGGCGGGAATCACGTCGTACTGAAATGAAACCTCTTCTCCTATTCGATTCAGGCAAGAACCACAGGAACACTGTTTCTCTTCTTCCAGCAGATCATGCTCCACGCGAACACGCGGAAGATGCTGGGGAGGGACACGTCGACCACCAGTCTTTCTGGTGTGCTCAGGTACCTTAGTTTCGGTTGCAGGTTCAACCTCACAAGCAGCATCCTCGTTACCGAACAGCAATTGCTGGCGCTTATCAAAACGCTCAGACTTTGAACTGAAACGATGATAAAGGAGGTAGTTGATCTTTTCTTCGAGTAGCATGATCTGGTGGTCTCTAGATTCGAGTTTACAACGCAACTCATCGTTCTGCGCAAGCACATTTTCAATACTAAAATCTGTTATTTCAACCACCGCTTCCATGACCTAAATCATACCATATTTCCTATTCATTCGATAGCTTATACTGCAATTATTACTGGTTTTTTTACCAAACTTTAAAGGGTGTTAACTTGGTGCTTACATAAATTGTTAACTTGCAGATGCCTGCTATATGATTATCAAGTATCTTCTTGGCTGCATGTTGCCTGTAGAATAGTAAACCCCCTTTGTAGCCTCCCTAACTGCTTCCGAAGAAGTCATATAATAACTCGTTTTTTGAGTCCGGATTACCGCTTTTGATACCTCCTCACAGATTACATATTCATCTAAACATTCTTACAGAGTAGGTGTGCTGGTGTTAGAGTAAAAAAACATATACTTTTTGTTAAAACTTCTTTATATGGTTGGATTAAAAAACAGGAAAAATATTTGTAACTAAGCCACAAAGAGTAAAAATAAGCTGTATGAATTGTAGTTTTATTTGGATATAATTAATTTTTTATTATTTGAACATAAAAATAATTATTATTCTAAGCATAGAAAGGCAATACATGAATAGAGCATTATCATCACTATTACCTTGTATTATCTTAATAACACTATTTACAGGGAATCTGAAGACCTTATCTTCAGATACTGAGGTAAAAACCATGAAACATAAATCTACAAGCAATATAAAAAAATATTCTAACAGACTCAAACTTGAAAAGAGCCCTTACCTGCTTCAACATGCAGATAACCCTGTAGACTGGTATGCGTGGGGGCCTGATGCTTTTGAAAAAGCAAGACAGGAGAATAAACCTATTTTTCTTTCCATTGGTTATTCAACATGCCATTGGTGCCATGTAATGGCACATGAATCATTCGAAGACCCTGAAGTTGCCAGGTTAATGAATGAAGTCTTTATATGTATTAAAGTCGACAGGGAAGAGAGGCAGGACATAGACAATATCTATATGCGTGTCTCCAGATGATGACGAGTAGCGGTGGATGGCCGTTAACCATTATTATGACTCCTGATAAGAAACCGTTTTTTGCCGCTACATATATTCCAAGGGAGAATCACCACGGACGGATGGGTATGCTAGACTTAATACCCCGTATCAAAGAGATATGGGAAACACAACATGACGAAATTCTGAAATCTGCAGACCAGATTACGGAAAAACTAAATATGATTGCTCAGAACACTGCCGGAGAAGAGCTTGGCAAATCAACGTTACAGAGTGCGTATGAACAGCTCAGTGGACGATACAGTGAACAGTATGGCGGCTTTGGCAATGCGCCAAAATTCCCAAGCCCTCAGAACCTTCTCTTTTTACTGCGCTATTGGCAGAGTACGAAGGAAGAGAAGGCGTTAAGGATGGTTGTAAAGACTCTTCAATCCATGCAGAACGGCGGTATTTATGATCATATCGGATTTGGATTCCACAGGTACTCGACAGATTCTCACTGGCTTGTACCTCACTTTGAAAAGATGCTTTACGATCAGGCGATGCTTGCAATGGCATATATAGAGGCATTTCAGGCTACGGGCATTAAAGAGTTTGAAGTGACGGCAAAGGAGATTTTCACTTACGTCCTGCGTGATATGACAGACCCCAAAGGTGGATTTTATTCAGCGGAGGATGCTGACAGTGAGGGAGTAGAGGGAAAGTTTTATGTCTGGACAGAGGATGAAATTCGTCAGGTCCTGAAAGAGGAAGAGGCTGATCTGATTATAAATATGTATAGCATTGACAAGACCGGTAATTTCAGAGATGAGGCGTCCGGTGAGAATACCGGAACTAATATTCTTCATCTGGAAAAAACTTTAACAGAGGCTGCATTTAAGAATAAGGAATCATTGGATGTACTTCAAATGCGCGTTGAAACAGCCAGACAGAAATTATTTGCTTATCGGAATAAAAGAGTCCATCCCCATAAAGATGACAAAATATTGACGGATTGGAACGGCTTAATGATAGCCGCTTTGGCAAAAGGAGCACAGGTTTTTGATGAGCCAAAGTATGCGGAAGCAGCAAAGCGCGCTGCAGATTTCATTTTTACTGATATGCGCAGGGAAGATGGACGCATTCTGCACCGTTACCGTGAAGGGCATGCGGCTATACTGGCCAATGTTGATGATTATTCCTTCCTTATCTGGGGTTTGCTGGAACTCTATGAAACACTCTTTGATGTGCATTACCTTCAGATGGCCCTTGATCTGAACAGTGAAATGATAAAGTATTTCTGGGATGAAAAGGATGGCGGTTTTTATTTTACTGCGGATGACGCGGAAGAACTTATAGTCCGGCAGAAGGAAATTTACGACGGCGCCATACCATCAGGAAATTCGGTGGCCGTCTCAAATCTGTTCAGACTTTCGCGTATCACTGCAGATACCGGTTTAGAAAAGAAAGCAGATAAGATCATGCTCGCCTTTTCCAAAGATGTGGAAAGTGCACCTTCCGGTTATACACAGATGATGGTTGGACTTGGTTTTGGAATAGGCCCTTCTTATGAAATCGTCATAGTTGGTGACCCTGAGGCGGAGGACACAAGAAACATGTTAAATTCACTCAGGAAACACTTTATTCCCAACAAGGTGGTACTCTTGAAGCCTGATGACCAGGAAACTCCGGATATTACCCGTATAGCAGAATATACAGAGTACCACTCAAGTATTGAGGGTAAAGCAACCGCGTACATCTGTCTTGATTTTGCATGTAAGATGCCTGTGACAGATACGGAGGAGATGTTGAAACTACTAAATGTGACCGGGAGAACGAAATGAAGATTGAAGGAGTTTTCCCACCCGTCACGACTCCTTTCGATGATAATGGCTGCGTAGCGCATAACCAGCTTGAAGAGAACATTAACCGATGGAACGATACTGACGTTGCCGGATATCTGATATTGGGTTCTAACAGTGAATCTGTTTTCTTAACCGAAGAGGAGAAGCTTGAAGTAGTCAAAACTGCAAGAAAATCAATTCCGCCATCAAAGATAATGCTGGCAGGTACCGGTCTCGAATCTACCGAAAATACAATTGAGTTTACTAAAAAAGCTGCTGATTGTGGAGCTGATGTAGCGGTAATTATCACACCACACTTTTTCAAAAGTAATATGTCGCATGACGCATTCATGAAGCATTACCTTATGATTGCAGATATCTCTCACATTCCGGTTTTACTCTATAATGTACCTGCATTTACCAGTCTTAATATGGGAGCCAGGACTGCATCTGCACTTTCATCACATGAAAACATAATCGGGATTAAGGATAGTTCGGGAAATGTTGAACAACTTTCTGAGATTATCAGTTTGACCGCAGAGGAAGAGTTTTGTGTCCTTACCGGCAGCAGCATTGCTCTTTATCCATCCCTATGCATTGGCGCTTCAGGTGGTATCATGGCAATTGCCTGTGCAATACCAGAAAAATGTTCCGGAATAATCAGATTATATAAAGAAGGTAATCATACGGAAGCAAAGGAGTTGCAATTACGGCTGATTGGGCCGTCTATTGCCGTAACCTCCTTGTATGGCGTTCCGGGGTTAAAGGCGGCCATGGATCTATTCGGATACCACGGTGGACTTCCCAGGTTACCGCTTCTGCCTGTTACAGAGAGAGAAATCAATACGATAAAAGATACTTTTATGAATGCCGGTTTTCTATGAAGAAAGATACTTTCGATGATAATTATTATATGAGAATGGCTATCCGTCTTGCCAGGAAGGGTATTGGCAAGACCAGTCCAAATCCGATGGTTGGTGCTGTAATTGTTGCTAAAGGAGAGGTCATTGGACAAGGCTACCACAAACGATGCGGTGATCACCATGCCGAAATTAATGCCATAAACAGTGCGAAACAAAATATCAATGGTTCAACCTTCTACATTACATTAGAACCTTGCAGCCACTATGGGAGAACACCGCCCTGTGTAGACGCGTTAATAAAAGAGACTCCCGGAAGAGTAGTAGTCGGCTCTCTCGACCCAAACCCCGAAGTAAATGGCAAGGGTATTAAAATCCTGAGATCAAAAGGTATAAAGGTTGACGTTGGGATACTAGAACATGAATGCATGAGGTTAAATAAATATTACTTTAAATTTGTTAAAACAGGGATGCCTTACATAACTGTTAAGTATGCCCAGACGCTGGATGGAAGAATCGCTACCAGGGGTGGAGATTCACAATGGATAAGTTCTGAAGCATCACGCAAGTATGTCCATCGCCTACGTAGCATTAATGGGGGCATTATGGTTGGCGCAGGCACCGTTACTGCCGATAATCCACAATTAACAGTAAGACATGTGAAAGGGAAGAACCCCTTTCGTATAATAGTTGACAGCAGACTTCGAATACCCATAAAATCATCTGTACTGACAGATGCCAATTCTCATCTGACTATTATTGCCACAACTTCCAGTGCTCCTGCCGTGAAAATAGCTGCAGTTGAAAAACTGGGAGTTGAAGTATGGGTAGTGAAAAAAGAGAGAAACGGCAGAGTCAGCCTCAGAGATCTCTTGAGAAAACTCGGCAAAAGAGAGATTATGTCAGTACTGGTAGAGGGAGGATCTGAAATAGTTACCTCACTACTCAAAGCAGGTCTTGTTGATAAGATGATAATACCAATAGCTCCCAAGATTGTAGGAAAGGGACTGGAATCCATAGGAGATCTTAATATAAATAAGATAAACAACTCCATCAAGTTTTCATCGTTTAAGACAATGAAAAAAGGTGATGACATTGTCTTTGAGGGAACGATAAAATAATTTACGATTTACTATTCTTAGTCTGTCTGTTCTACCGCCGAACAGAGAAGTTTTTATGAAAAAGCTCAAAGTTCCTAAAGTGAGAAAAAAATCCACAACTTTAGCTCACTTCAAACTTTAGGCACTTTAGTTCACTTAGTAATATTTCTAGATAAGAAAATTAAGGAGGTATTAAAAATGAGAAAGAGTGCTATCGTTTTTATAATTCTATTTCTTTTTCCTTTCTGTTTATTTGCTGATGATGCAGGCCTTTCGCGATTTTATCAGGAGTATTCAGAAGTCAGCCATGCATTAATGAGTGACCAGGGGTGTGTAAATGAGTTGACGGAACTTCATTCACTTGATGTAGATGCTGCTGACAAAATCGCAGATTTCTGGCTGTATAAATCAAGAAGAGAGTGTCACGACTTTGTAGAAAAAATTAAGGCAGGTATCGATTTCAGAGATTTATATAAAGAGATTGATTTTTATATAGATAAAAAAACTACTCCAGTCTCCGGTGGAAAATATGAAGAAGTTGAGAAAAAAGCACAAAAAGAGGCGGAACAATGCCGTTATTGTATCTACTATGAAAATTGGGACGCGATTAATAAAATGATTTCAGACAAACTTAAGGTGGTAAAAGAAGGAAATAAGAAGAAAGAAAAATAAAAAAACTATGAGTAACGGCCCTGTTGATTTAGTAGGTTTTCATTAAATGACCGGTTTCCCATTCCTGTCATTGAATGACCCACAACAATAATTTTACAAGCCGGTTTAAATCAACAGGGTGAGTATTTGAACTTGACAAATAACGACAAGAGTATAGAATGAATTTTGTTTACAAAGACAAACATGATGGCCTATAAGAGTAAACATATAAAAGAGGTTTTTGCTCTATAACAAATCTGCGAAATCTGTGGTTTCTTTGCATTTTCAATGATTAGTTTTGATGCAGTTAAACTGAGGAGAAAGATGACATGCTGTCAAAAGTAATATACCCTAACAGGAGACGAAGGCAGAGAATTAATGGAGAATTTGAAGTATCTTTTCCAGATCAAATAAAAGGCAGAACAAAAAATGTAAGCGCCCATGGCGCTTCCTTTGAAGTAATAACTGATAATCCGGATACATTTTCTCCGGGAGCAGTAATCACTCTTGAAATAGCAACACCTAACACAACACTTGATTCTAAGATGAGAAAACTCCGTCTTAGCGGAAAAGGAGTAATTATCAGTAGAGAGGTAATCGAGAAAACCACGGGTTGTCGCGTTAAATTAAACATAGCTGTCCAGTTCAAGGAGAAGCTCAATTTCTGGGTACCTTCCAATAATTAGTTTCTTAGAAAATTATTTTTACCAAAATCAGTAAAAAAAAATTCTCATCAGTAAACCTGTGAATTTTAGTAAGATAAATATATCTCTTCGAACAGATTCTTCCCCGGCTGACTACGTCTTTCGGTCAAGAGTCGTTTCTCCTGGAGAATAATATATTGGTGAGCAAAATTTGCACGAAGGATACTTAAATTTAAGGATAGTATTATAGCTTTTAATTTGCCAAATGATTAAATGGGACGACAAATATAGTGTGGGTCTATCATGTATTGATGAAGAACACAAGAAATTCATTGATATTATTAATAAAGTTATCCATGCTAAACAACGTATTGACAACTCAAAGGAGCTAACTTCGATATTAAACGAAATGAATAGTTATGTTCTTACCCATTTTGCAAATGAAGAGGCTAACATGATAAAGTCCAATTATCCGGATTATGAAAATCACAAAAAAGAACATCAGGGATTTTATATGCAGCTAATGGCATTGCACGACAGTGTGTCAAAAAGCGGTCCTCAACTTGCGTGTGAAATACTGGAACATTTGAAAAACTGGTTAGTTAACCACATAGAAGGTACAGACAGAAAATACATCAAATGTTTTAAGGAACATGGCCTCAAATAATTGTTAAAATAGTATGCTTTCATTCTTTTACAATAGAAAAGATATAGCGGGAACAGCCATTAAACCTCTACTTGTCAGCCAATTTAATGGAAGATTTGAGACATATGAAAAGTTGTTATCTTCCTGACGTAAGCCTACATACAATTGGCCTCCGATTGCGGTGGGAAAAGATAATATGGTTTGTATTCAGAGGGAGAGAGGCTTGTAGCATGATTCGTTTAGTAAATTTTCAAAAGAATGATAGCTGGTGTTTACTGTACAGATGAATTAAAGTAATTATTCAGTGCCGGTTTTTTTCTTCAAATCGGACATAAAGTCTGGTTCGGTTATGTATCCCAGTTCCTCAGCTCGTGTCGCGTGTTTTATCGCCAAAGCAAACTGTTCGGTTTTATAATAAGACTCGGCCAACCGATATTGTGTTTCCGGGTCCATAGGGTTTATCAACATAGCGTTGTTGTACGCGGTTATTGCCTCTTTATATTGGAGATTCAAGGCGTATGCTTCGCCAAGGTGGAAGTAGAGGAATGCATCATCCGGATTAGCACTTGCGGCTTGTTTGCATAAGGTGATTGCATCATCTATTAAATCCATATCTAAATATAGCGTACTCAGATTCAGGTATGCATCTACATATTCAGGATTGTTATCTATTGCTTTTTTATACATCGTTATGGCCTCATCAAACATTCCCTTATCCGCATAGGCATTGCCAAGGTTATATTGAGCTTCCGGCTCCTCAGGGTCAATTGTGAGCACCTTTTTAAATGCATCAATTGCCTTTTCAATCATACCTTCATCATAAAACGATGCGCCTTTTCTCAATAGTTTTTCAATTGAAGCTTCCTGTGCGATCTTTTCTGACTCTGTCAGGTCTGGTGCTTTATCGATTTTGTCCTTACCTTCAAACATATCTATTTTTGGAGACGAGTCTTCTGGTTTGCCTGCAGATCTTTTTTGTTGATGGACCTGTCCAAGTTTATTAAAAATATCGTTACGGGGCTTAATATCGATGGCGTTCTGGTATTCGACAATAGCTTCATCAAGTCTGCCTTCTTTAAAATATTTGTCACCGAGAGCAATAACCTTTTCAATATTCTCCGATTTAGGGTTTTCCGGGATTTCTATATATTCACCTTCCTGCTTCAATAATTTATCAAAAAGCGCAAATTCTTTTTCTGCAAGTTCACTGTCTCCCTCTTCTCGATAAGCAAAACCCAGATTATAATGCGCATTGGCATTATCAGGATTGATGTCCAGCGCTTTATTACAGGCGGTAATTGCGGCTTTGTGTGTACCCTTCCAGTTATATGCATTTGCGAGAGCCACGTAAATGTCAACCTTCAGTTGAAGTTGATCTTCTTTGAGTAGTGGTATGGCCTTTTTTAGTTCAACTATTGCATCGGGAATGAGTTTTCTGGTAAGAAATGCATCACCTCTTTTAAAATGTTCTTCAGCTGTTTTTAAATGCTCTTTATCTGTTTGCGCTAAACATGAATAGGAAAACAAAAAACTCACTACTATAAGAAGTATTACTTTTTTCATTATATTCATTTATTAATTCTTTCATTTAAAGCTTTTAGCAGGGTATCTATGTTGACAGGATGTATTTTTGTCGCCTGTTTGATTGTAAACATTTTTGCCACTGTCTTCCGTGCAGCAGGACTTGCAAGTTGTTTGAACCCAAATTCCAGGAACACTTCCAGTATCTCCGGATAATGATCGATTGCCTGAGCGATATTTGTATCTCCTGTTATTTCAGTTAACCTTTCCTCTGGTTCGTCAACATCCTCATCCTCCGCATTCATTGTCTTCCATACGTTGTAACCGAAGATGCCGATCGCTGTCAATTCTATCCAGCCTGAAAATCCTATGAGAGAGTAGTAAAAATTTTCCGAGTGTGAAAGCCCGATCATTATCTGAGTATAAACACGGAGGAAACACCCGATGTTTAATAGATAAAACGAAAAATTTGCAAGCTTTATGCTGTGCATTCCCACACCCTTAAAAGTGGGGACCATCTTTGAGGCGTATCCTATTATCATCAACGTTATAAACCCGACTGTCAGAGCGTGATTGGCCGCACCATGGAACAGATATTGGGCTTCTGAAAATGGCGCAAAGAGCGGTTTTGCCCCAAGAATAAGCACACCAATAATTAACCAGACATAAGCGGTCCTGATAGTTTTAGAATAGCTTCTATCCATTACAACATCATCGAGTTCCCGTGTGGATTTCTCAAATATCCTTATACCATAAACGAAGAGTAAAATACTGAATGCAACCAGATAAATGGTAACATTCGAAATTTTTATCAAAAACGGGAATTTATAACTTAATGAATGAGCTAAAAAATATAAAGGTATAGTAATATTTATGATCCAGAATGTTGTGTTTATAGCACCGGTCCTGGCAGTACCTACATCAAGGAAGGCGTATACAGTTCTTATATTTACGGCAAATATGAACATGAAAACAAATCCCATGAGAAATACATGAACAAACGGACTGTAAAATGTCTGTGGGATATCGTTTGTACCTGCTATAAGCATATATCCGTCCATAAACAAGTTCATTACACTACAGAGCAGAACCATAATACTCCTGCCATGATAAATTTATCGTATGCCTCCCTCTTTTCTTTACTGGCCAGGACAGTACTGAAAATAATGAATGCAAATATTGCAACTGCCAGGAACTCCAGCAGGCCTGATATTGGCAGAAGGAAACTGATAAATTTATTGGCGTACGGCTGAACCAGTATTCTTAAAACAGTCCCTGAGACCATTAGCCCAAAGCATACGGTTGTCAGTTCACGGTATTTGAGCTCAACGTTTTTAACTCGGGGGACAATGTAATACGCAAAACCTATTATACAAAGGCCCACCCATCCAAACAATTGAGCATGGCCATGCGTCTGTACCAGAGAATGAACTGCAGAATGAAAGTTATGCTTTGAACCCATATAGGTTAACATAATTGCGCCAACTGCCACCCCTATGGTCAACGCCATTAAAATAGCTGTTTTGAAGAATTTCGCGTAAACTTTGTCTTCTACTAACGCTACCTTTTCAGTGTCTTCGTCTACACCTTTTTCTATGGCAGCTTTTAATTCCTCAACAATTTCGTCGTAAACGACTTCATGTGCTTTCGCAAAAAATGCCAGTGGTTCATTTGGTCCTCTTACACCTCCTGCAACGACAAGATTGTATTTTCTGAAGACCGCCATAGTTTGTGGATATTTCTTGACCAGATCTTTGATTATTGTATTTCTATTAATTTCCATAACATGTTAGTATGTGAAGCTATCTTATTAAATAAAAGTAAAATTTTATTTGCTGTAAAAACTGTTATATGTTAACCGATTTATTGTGTTTTATAAATTGTTTTTTATATCAATTTTTTCAGTCGTGAAAAATTACAGATTATTGCTATAACCTTTTTCTTTTAAGAGTTCTGTCAGTTTTTTTATATCTTCAGCACTGTTTTTGTTACAAACCATTGTAACATCCTTAGTATTTACTATAATCATATCAGAAACATTTATTGTTGTTATTAGATGTTTATCATCTCCGATAACTATATTTCCCCGTGCGTTATAACCACAATATTTGCCTAATACCGTATTATTATTTTGATCTGATTTGTTCAATCTTTCTATGGCCAGCCATGAACCAACATCGTCCCATCTGAAATCGGCTTCAATTATCTTTACATTTGATGCCTTTTCCATTATGCCATAATCAATAGAAAGATTTTCAAACTTCTCATATTCATGACAGATAACACTTGACTCATCAGGTTTATCTATAGATGCTCCGATTCTTTCAAGGCCCTGAGACAGGTCAGGCATAAGGACATTTATATTCTCTAATATTGTATTTACCGACCAGACGAATATGCCGCTGTTCCAGTAATATTTACCGCTTTTCAAAAATTTTTCTGCTGTAATACGGTCCGGTTTTTCCGTAAAACATTTTACATCGTAAATCGAAAAATCCTGCAGGTTCATTACGTCTTCACCTCTTTGAATATATCCGTAATTTACTGATGGTCCTGTCGGTTTAATCCCAAATGTAATAAGCGCGTCTTCTGCTGATGCAAGCCCTTCCGCGCATTTTAATAATTTTACAAATAAATCAGGAGGCTCAATTATATGGTCTGCTGTCATTACGGCCATAATAGCGTTGGAATCTCTCTTAGAAATTATAGTTGCCGCAAGGCCAATACATGCAGCCGTATTCCTACCAAAAGGTTCTGAAATAATATTTTTTGCCGGTATTTCTGGCAACTCCTCTTTTATACTCTCGGCCAGGGTTGAGGTCGTTACGACATAAATATTTTCTGAAGGAATCTCGCCAATAATACGATCAACGGTTTGTGCAATCATCGTCTCTTGCCCTGTAATCTTCAAGAGTTGTTTCGGTGTTTTTTTTCTGCTCCATGGCCAAAATCTGGTACCTGACCCCCCTGCCATGATTATTGCGTATAACATAAATAACCTCAATTAAGTTTAAAGTAAATGTAAACTTATGATAAATAGTGATAGGAAAGGATTGCTGCAATCGCAATAGCAGCCGTTTCAACCCGAAGAATGCGTTGTCCCAAGCTGACAAACTTGCAACCTTTTTGCTTTGCCATTTCTATTTCATTTGATGTAAATCCTCCTTCGGGACCTATAAAACTTATTATATTATTTGGTTTTGAATGCTCTTGCAATGTGTTGTTCAGCTTATTTGAATCATATTGGCTACAGGCGAAGATGGAAAGGTCGTAACTGCCTGGAGCATTGAGGAAATATTCAAAATCAACAACTTCTCCAATCGCCGTAATCGTGTTACGACCACACTGCTTTGAGGCCTCGATCGCAATTTTCTGCCACTTCTCAATCTTCACGGAACAGTCGTCCTTAAGCTTTACTACACTTCGCGCATAATTTGTTGGTATCAGTTTACGTACTCCCAACTCAGTACATTTCTGGATAAGGAAGTTAGATCGTTTTCCCTTTGGGACAGCAAATGCTATGTCTATTCCGATACTGTTTTCTTTGCTGATAATTTTCTGGTGATTGATCTTTATTCTCACTCTGCGATCTTTGATCTCTTCAATTTCCGCATCAAATTCATCTCCCATACCATTAAACACGACAATATTATCACCGATTTTCAGTCTTTTAACATGTATAATATGATGGCTTTCTGAACTGTCAATCCATATATCATTCAAACCGGCTTGAAACGGAACATAAAAACGGTTCATACTAACCCCTGGACCCTTTTAATGCAAAAAATTTAATCTTTTCCAGAAATATCCGGTTAGGTTTAAGCGAATACCGCTTTTGTCATACCCGCCCGCCTGTACCTATTCGGGCAGGAATTCCTTTATCGGGTATCCAGATGGTTCATTCAATCTGAAACCACTCTTAAGCTTGTCCTCGCATGCTTTAAACGTGGAACATGCCTGTCAGAATAGATACCCGTCCCCGCCAGAATGACATTGTCGGGCTGGCGAACGGATTGCCGGACCGGCAGGAATGACAGTTCTGGAGAACTAACTTGTAATATACAAAAACCTGACTGGATGCTTCTGCTCTTTTTGTGTAATTTTCTTTAAAATAAGGTAATAACAACAAACATCCTAAAGAACGAATTCGGCTGGTTAAGGCTTTTTTATGTAGCCTTAACCAGCCCGATACAGACAACAAGAAGAATTGGATTTCCGAATTCGAAGCTGGTTAAAAGGCGTATAATCGGTGAGAGCTTGAGGCATATAATTGGGATGAAAAAAAGAAAACCGTTTAAAGTCCGTTTTATATCTCCTGCTACACACATATCCGGAACATTAAGAAGGTAGAATCATAGTAAACACATCAAATCAGTTCAATGCCCTTAACCTGACTAATGGCTTGTCCCGCAGGAATCATTGGAAATACATTCTCTTCCGGGTCTACTCTAAAATCTATTACGACCGGCCCTTTTATTGAAATTGACTTTTCAATTACAGGTCTTACGTCTTCCTTTTTTGTAACCAGGAAGCCTTCAGCCCCATAGGCTTTTGCTACCTGCACAAAATCAGGATTGCCATCGAGTAGAGTGTGCGCGTATCTTTTATCATAAAAGAGCTCTTGCCACTGCCTTACCATCCCAAGAAAACCGTTATTCAGGATAGCAACCTTAACCGGTAATTTATATTTAACGGCAGTACTAAGTTCCTGAATATTCATTTGAAAACTGCCATCACCGGCAATTGCAATAACAGTTTTGTCCGGAAACCCAAGCTGAGCGCCTAACGCGGCAGGGAAACCGAAACCCATGGTACCTAAACCTCCGGAAGACAAGAAGCTTCTGGGATAGGTATAGGTATAATATTGAGCAGCCCACATCTGATTCTGGCCAACTTCAGTGGTAATAATTGCATCTCCTTTGGTTGCTTCACAGATTTGTTCAACTACGTATTGTGGCTTTACCACATCACTTGTGTTGTCATATGAGACGTGATATTTCTCTTTCCATTCCGCAATTTTTTCAAACCACTCTTTTCTTTCTACATAAATTACATGTTTTATCAGTTCAGTAAGAATATTATTTGCATCTCCAACAACCGGGATGTCAACCTTTATATTTTTACTTATAGAAGTTGGATCTATATCTATATGAATAATCTGTGCCTTGGGAGCAAATTCATCTATCTTGCCGGTAATTCTATCGTCAAATCTTGCACCAACTGCAATTAAAAGATCAGATTCATGAACAGCATAGTTTGCAGGAACAGTCCCATGCATACCCAGCATACCCAGCGCTTTTTCATTGTTTTCCGGAAATACTCCCAGCGCTAACAGAGTCGTGTTTACCGGCAAATTGGCCTTTTCAGCCAGTTCGGCAAGCTCTTTTGAACTATTTGAAGAGATAACTCCACCGCCCGCATAAATCACAGGTCTTTTTGATCTGTTTATCGCCTCTGCTGCTATTTTTATCTGCCGTATGTTGCCTTCGTATGACGGCTTATATCCTGGTAGATTTACTTTTTCGGGAATCGGGCCATCCCATGTATCTGTTGTTACATCCACAGGAAGGTCAATAACAACAGGACCCGGTCTGCCTGAAGAAGCGATATAAAATGCCTCTTTTACTATCATTCCCAGCTCTTTTATATCTTTAACCAGGTAATTATGTTTGGAAATAGGACGGGTAATACCGGTAACGTCTGCTTCCTGGAAGGCATCACTGCCTATAAGATGTGTTTTCACCTGACCGGTTATGGCAACCATTGGTATGGAGTCCATGTATGCAGTCGCAATAGCAGTTGTTAAATTGGTTGCTCCTGGACCGGATGTAACAATACATACTCCTACTTTCCCTGTAGCCCTGGCATACCCATCGGCCGCATGACCTGCTGCCTGTTCGTGGCGCGTCAATATGAATTTTATTTCACTTTCCTCAAATAAAGTATCGAAAAGTGGTATGACGACACCGCCAGGCAGGCCAAAAATATATTCCACATTTTCTCTTTTTAAGGCATTAATCAATATTTGTGAACCCGTTTTATACATTTTTATCTGTTTGTTGAGAAATTAAATAAATTATT
Source organism: Candidatus Scalindua japonica (assembly GCF_002443295.1). Classification (NCBI taxonomy): domain Bacteria; kingdom Pseudomonadati; phylum Planctomycetota; class Candidatus Brocadiia; order Candidatus Brocadiales; family Candidatus Scalinduaceae; genus Candidatus Scalindua; species Candidatus Scalindua japonica. Next base: position 162,262 of record NZ_BAOS01000013.1, read on the forward strand.
AATCATTCCGTATGTAAATTTTATTTTACCCGCTTACGTTTCAAGAAGGGATACCATTGTCATCCTGAATCTTCCTGAAACTCAGAATATCAGATAACAATGCCAATTGATTTTACACATTTAATTCTTTGGTAGTTCCTCCCTCAGAATTAAATGTTGTTGGCTTTCTGCAAAAAAAGTCTGCAAAAGGCACTAATTAAAGAATATTGTCTTTAGAAAATAAGTATAGCGCGTGACCAAGAAGTTTTCAATTACTGACTGTCAATTGAATTGGTATAAAGGAGTGTTATATACTCCCCTTTTACGATGGATGCTATTATCCTTTAACTGTTTGTATTGTCCTCGTCATAGTCTATATCCGGCACATCCATTACGGGAGGTTTATATCCTGGTTGTTTTGCTTTTTCAGTTTCTTCTTTGTATGCAGCAAGTACCTTTTGCTCAATTTCATCTCGGCATTTGGAATTTATTGGATGAGCAGTGTCCGCGTACAATTTGAATTTCCCTTTGGATTCGTCTCTAGACTCACCCAAAGCACGTTTGTCATCAAGTTTAGCCCCACAATCATTACAAAACCGTGAACGAAGGTGATTTTTAGAATTACATTTTGGACATTTGTCAGCGAGCTTTCTGCTTGGCATGGCAACAAAAGCCCCTTTATACCCTTCTATAATCTTCAAATCTCTTACTACAAAGTCGTTATCAATTGTTATGCTGCAAAAAGCCTGTAAACGATTCTTTTTTGCCTCGGTTAGTTTCACTCTGACTTCGGTAATATTCACAGTAATAACTCCTCCTTCCGGTCTCGTTGTCTATGGTGTTAAACACTTGTAACCACAAATACATTTCCTGTTCCGCTAAACTCAACTTTACTCTTGATAACTTCCGCCTGGTGCCTGTCGTTGCAAAGACCGAAGAAGGCTGATCCACTGCCGGAAATTGATAAACCACAAAAATCAAAAACTTCTAAAGACTCTTTCACCTGCAGCAAATCAGGGTATATCGTAAAAATTGCTTCTTCCAATCGGTTAAACAGCAACTTACCGATATCTGAAACCTCAGAATATTTCAGTGCATTTGAAAAAAAGCTAACATCTTTTCTTTTTTTTGTCAAGTCAATTTTGAGGTTTTTGTATATCGTTTCTGTGCTGATATGGACATGTGGAAAGAGGATAATATAATCCATTTTACTCCTCACTTCAACCGGAGAAACCTTCTCACCTCTTCCACTGCATAATGAGGTTTTTCCTTTTATAAAAAAAGGAATGTCTGATCCCAGTTTTGCCGCAAATTCAATTAGCTCTTCATCACTGAGCCCTACTTTCCAGAGCAAATTTAATGCTTTCAACGTTGCCGCCGCGTCACTACTCCCTCCTCCTAATCCTGCACCCACCGGTATTTTTTTTTCTAAATTAATCAATACTCCCTTTTTGACACCGCACTCTTTAAGGAAGAGATTTGCGGCTTTACACACAAGGTTGTCATGGTCTGAAGGAATATTATTATCATTACACTCAAGCTTTACTCCCTCCTGGATTTCTTCAAAACGAAGGCTGTCAACAAGATCAATTTCCTGCATTATGGTTTCAATTTCGTGATAACCATCATCTCTTTTGCCAAGAATTTCCAGGAAAAGATTTACCTTGGCAGGAGCCTCAATGCTTATTATATTTTTATTATTTTCCTTTTTCATATTTATTGTAAGTGTTATCCAATATCAATAGAATTTGAACACTACCCCTTTATGGAGAAGTTTATATTAGGACTTTGAGGCAACTGTCGTGAAAAACATACGGTGCTCTTTATCTGAAGGAGCAGAGTTGTCGACTAAATCGTGTATTGTTCCATCCGACATCAGGCAATCATGATTTATAAATTACAGAACCTTCGGTTACGTTTACTTTGAGGAAAGTAAGCTGCGTATTACTATACTGTCTATCGTCAATTACATTCAATTGTTTGAAACATTCCTGGTTAATTTTCTGCTTTTTATGATGCTGAAGGACAATAATTCCTTTTTCGCTAATGACTTGTTTTGAAACAAACGCTTCTATAAGAGATAAGATCCTTTTCCTATCCCCATAATCTATATCCAATAATTTATACGGAGGAGCAACCAGAATAATGTCGAACTTTATATCCTTATTTTTTATAAAATCTAATAGTCTAAATACGTTTATTTTTAAAACAACCGTCCTTTTTAAAAGATTAGCGTCCCGGAGATTTTTTTTTATCACCTTAATTGCATTTGTACTATTATCAACAAATAAACATCTTTTTGCTCCTCGACTGAGGGCTTCTGCTCCCAATGAGCCGGTACCTGCAAATAAATCCAGAACAACACTATCCTGTACCGCATCTCCCAGGATACTGAACAAAGATTCCTTGGCTCTGTCTAAAATCGGCCTGGTCTTTTTACTGCTTAATGCGGAAAGCCGTACGCCTTTTGCTTTGCCTGAAATAATACGCATAGAACTTTAAGTTAAATTATTAACGCCTGTTTTGATAACCAACTGCGTTGCCTCAGCCAGATTTTCCGGTGAACTTCCCGCGTCAATCCACCAACCATCTAAAACCGAACTTGTCATTGTTCCATTTTTAATGTAAGCATTATTGACATCAGTGATTTCTAATTCACCCCTATCCGATCTATCAAGTGTACTGATAATGTCAAATACATGGCTATCATACATGTATATGCCTATGACGGCATAGTCTGTTTTAGGTTGTTCCGGCTTTTCTTCAATACCAACCACTTTCTCCCCTACAAGTTCTGGTACACCGAAACTAGATGGATTTGGCACTTTTTTTATTAATATCTTGCCGCCTTCCTTCTGTTTCTCAAATTCTTCCTTTTCTCTGATTATGTTTTTTTCAATAATATTGTCTCCCAGGATAATAATAGTCTTTTCACCATCTGCAAAATTTCTAGCAAGATCTAAGGCCTCTGCAATGCCTCCTTCACCTTCCTGGTATGTATAGTTTATATCCTTCAAACCAAATTCTTTTCCGTTACCTAAAAGTCGCAGGAAATCACCCGCATTATTACCACCGGTAACAATCATAATATCCTCAATCCCGGCACTGATTAATGTTTGCAGGGGGTAGTATATCATTGGTTTGTCAAAAATAGGTAACAAATGCTTATTGGTAATTTTTGTTAAAGGTAACAGCCTTGTACCAAGACCACCGGCAAGAACAACACCTTTCATTATTATTTTTCCTTTCTATATTAATAGTGATGTATTTGTAATATGTTTGTCCCAAAATCAAATTTTATGAATAATACAGTATACAAATAAAGAACTAGAAGATACTATCATATAGACACTTACAACGCAAGTGGTTTTAAAACAACCCAGCCTGTTCAAACAAGAACTGATAAAGAGAGTGCTGTCTAGGCTAATCAGAGTGTTTCTCAGAGATTGAATTTAAAATATACTAATCATTTATAATAAAAAAGATTGCAAAATATAGCACTTGAAACTAAACTGGAGGACTTATATAAGTTAGCTAAGGATTTTTATGTTTAACGATTCGGTGGTTTGGCAGATCCCGAAACAGTTAAGAGTATCTTTAGTGCACCTTGTGAGCGAGGGTGGCGGAACTGGCAGACGCGCTAGACTTAGGATCTAGTACCGCAAGGTGTGGGGGTTCGACTCCCCCCTCTCGCACCAGATAAAAATATATTGTAAATCTATATCGGTTAATTATAATTAGTTGAATTGCGGGTGTAGCTCAGCGGTAGAGCATCACGTTGCCAACGTGAATGTCGTGGGTTCGAATCCCATCACCCGCTCCATTTCTTCAGACTTGCTGTCTACAATAACCTGTAAATAGACAGAAAATCGTAAAAAGTTAACAAAAATATTTTAATTTAAAAAAATAATGAATATAGAAATAGAAGAAGTCGGGCCATGTAAAAAGTTACTTAAGTTCGAGGTATCAAAGGAAGCAATTGAAGACGAGTGGCAAAAACAGTTAAAAGAGATTTCCAGAATGGCAAATTTGCCTGGATTCAGGAAAGGGAAAGCCCCCAGAAAGCTACTTGAGAGAAACTATGGTGACAAAATTAAAGAAGAAGTAAAGCGGGCGGTTATCAGCGATTCATACAAAGAGGCAATCGAGAATAACAAATTGTCACCCATAGGTGATCCTGACGTTGGCGACATTGATCTTGAATTGGGCAAACCGTTAAAATTTGAGGTCACCCTGGAGGTATTGCCCACATTTGAGCTGGGAGAATACAAGGGTATGCAGCTTAAGAGAAAGCCTGTAACTGTTACTGATGAGGATATAGATAAAGCGCTAGAGACTTTAAGCAGACAGAGGTCTCAATTAACTGTTGTTAAGAGTGGTAAAGCAAAAGATGAAGACGTTATTATATGTGATTGTGAAGTTAGAGTTGACGATGAGATTGTCTGGTCGGACGAAGAGTTGGAGGTTATGGTTTCCGGTTCTCATATTGTTGATATTAATGTACCGGACCTGAAAGATAATCTTGTTGGCTCGAAATCCGGTGATAAAGTTACGATAGATATAGAATTAGGAGATAACTTTTCCGTGGAACAACATAGAAACAAATCTGCTAAAATGGAAATATCGATAAATGAGATTAAAAGACCTAAAAGTCCTGAAATAGATGATGAGTTGGCAAAACAAGTCGGTTATGATACCGTTGGTGAGTTAAAGGAGTTTATGTCAAAGAGACTGGAGATGGAAAAGAAGAGGATGACTGAAGGTGAAATGCAGGAACAAATTTCCAGCAAACTTTTAGAAATGGCTGACTTTGATATGCCGGAAGACATGGTTGCTCATCATACAAATGAGAGACTCCATAAATACCAGCTCGACCTACTGAATAAAGGCACTCCTCAAGAGGAGATAGAAAAGAATATGGAAGATTTAAAGAGTGCTTCTGAAGAATCTGTAGTCAGAGATTTTAAGATGTCACTTGTACTTGAACACATAGCAGAAAAAGAGAGAATATTTGTTACAGAAGATGATGTCAATCGAAGAATCAGCGAGATGGCAGGCATGTATGGGCTTGAACCTTCCGATATGAGAAAACAACTTGAAAAGATGAATAGTATTTCAAACTTAAGACATCAGTTGAGAGAAAATAAAACGCTTAGCTTGTTAATGAAAGAAGCAAATATAGAAGAGATTAAAGATGAAGTTAAGCAAAAAAAAGATAAAGAAAAATAAACAGCAAGGAGGATTAGGTGACTAAGGATAATAACAATTATGGAAACGTTTATGTACCATATGTAGTGGAAAAAACAGGATATGGAGAGCGGCATTATGACATTTTCTCTCGTTTGCTTAAAGATCGGATAATATTCATTGGCAGTCCGATAGATGATAACGTTTCAAACATAGTAATAGCTCAAATGCTATTTTTACAAAATGACAATAAGAACCAGGATATAAATATCTATATAAACTCTCCGGGTGGCTCTATCACGGCAGGTCTTGCAATCTATGATACAATGCAGTTTGTGCATTGCGACGTAGCTACGTTTTGTATTGGTTCTGCTTACAGTATGGGTGCGATACTTATGGCAGCAGGAACTAAAGGCAAAAGATACAGTTTACCACATACAAGGATAATGTTACATCAGCCATGGGGAGGCACAACAGGAACGGCAACTGATATAAGCATTCAGGCAGAAGAGATAATGTTTATGAAGAAAAATCTTAATGAAATACTGGTAAAACACAGCGGCCAGCCAATTGAGAAGATAGAAAAGGACTTTGATCGGGATTTCTATATGTCTTCACAGGAAGCCAAGGACTACGGAATTGTTGATGAAGTCATTAAATCATTAGATGATAAAAAGAAAGATTAGGGCTGAGACAATTCCTTATCAATTGCCTCAAGGGATTGGTTTACATTTATCGGCGTTGTAATATATAATCTCTTAATCCAGAAGTCTTTCCTCTTTCAATATCATCAGGCATAGCATTCTCCCGCAGGGTAATTACGGTGATTCCTTTTGTCTGGTCATCTCTTTTCAAACACTTCAAAGCTTCATAACCGTACAAATATCAACATCAGTGAATTAAGATATAACGCCTGTCTGCCGGTAGGCAAGTTTGCGTAATAACGCCTTTTTCTTTCTTTGAATATAATCAGTGTAATCTGTGTTTCCCCTCTTCAATTTGACTGTTTGTTTTCTACTGTAATAATTTCATTTACTATATCTTCACAGGAAACGTAAGATGTATTTATCGTGTAATCAGCCGCATTACTGTAAGCATGTTCTCGTATCGCAATCAAATGTCTGATTTCATCCAGAGGTGTCTTATCCGTTAAAGAAGGTCTTTGCTGTGTTGTTTTTTCATCTTGTGAAATACGTTTATAAATAATTTCCGGAGTTGCTTCCAGAAGAACAAGAAATCCTTTCTCTTTCAAGTTTCTTACATTCTCTTCTTTAAGGACAACTCCCCCCCCTGCTGATATTACCTTATTGTCTACTTTACTTAATTCTGCAATGGTATCTGCCTCAATCTTACGAAAACCTTCCTCCCCATCGTCTTCGAATATACTCTTAATAGTTTTCCCTGTAATACTTTCAATATATTGGTCTGAATCAATAAAATCTCTTTCCAGGCGTTTTGACAGAAGTTTACCAACCGTGCTTTTTCCAGTACCTCTGAAACCGATTAAGACTATGTTCATAACCTTTCCTTTACTACATTGGTCATTAATTCTACCGGTGGGTCAATATCTGTCCAGAGCCTGAATTGTTCTGCCGCTTGATTAATAAACATTGAAAGTCCGTTAACCGTATGACATTCTTTTTCCTTTGCGTCACGGAGAAGCCTGGTTTCTATGGGGTTGTAAACGGCGTCAAAAACTATCATACCTTCCTTTAGTACATCTTTTGTGACTGGTGTTTGATCAACATCAGGAAACATACCGATAGATGTGGTATTGATGAGGATATCAGTTTCAAGTTTGTAAATTTCTTCAAAACTACCAAATCTACATTTGACGTCCAGTGACAGTTTTTCCGCACGTTCAATGGTACGATTGAATATGGTTATATCACAACCTATTTCTTTTAAGCCAAAGGCGATCGCGCGTGCCGCACCCCCTGCTCCTATAATAGATACCTTTTTATTATTTAATGTGCCATTGACTACCTTCAGGCTACATTCCAATCCCATTATTGCGCCCATACAGTCAGTATTGTAGCCCTTTAATTTCCCATTCCGGTTCACTATAGTATTTATAGCACCAATTTTCCCGGCAGTCGGATCAATGTCATCCAGAAACGGTAAAACACTCTCTTTATGTGGGATAGTAACGCTGAAACCTTGAAAATCTATTTTTCTACACTCTTTCATGAAAGTACCAATATTTTCTATTTTCAGTGGTACATATGCGTTATTAAGACCTTTTTCAATAAAGGCGGCATTATGGATGGCCGGGCTCATACTGTGAGAAATCGGATTTCCAATAATACCATAAAGCTTGGTCTCGTTGTTTATATCTTTAAAGTGATATACTTTGTGGAGCTCATTTACCGTCAATTGCCCCGGTGCTGATTCTTTGCCTCGTTCGAGAGAGGCAAATGTCAGAAACCCTCCAAACTTACCTGTAAGTATCCGGCTTATATACCCTAACTCTCCCATACAAAGAGATATGGTAGGTACTTTAGCAGATTGTAAAAGTTCAAATATCCTGATATTATCGGTGATATCATTGGCATATGTTACAATCTTTACTATATCGGGCTTGTGCTGGCAAATATCACTATATATTTTGCTTAAGTTGCAAGGGGTCTCTTCAAAATTATGGTGTGAAATAATTATTTTACTGCTGCCTTGTCTGGTAATTTGTCTGATAGAATCATGTTCAACGTCAACGTAATCTGCTCCCAGTTCGATTGCCTTCTGCAACAGCTGTAATCTTTCCTGTTCGCTTCCATTAAATTTGCCACCTTCTCTTACAGGCCTGTTTGTAATAATTACCGGTTTAGTCTTGCTCTTTAGCGCCTCTTCAACGCATGTTTCCGCATTTTGTATCTCCGGTATGTAATCTATACGTAATTCAACTATATCAGCATATCTGGAAGCCGATTCCATTTCCGAAATTGTGTCCTCAACATTTCCTGCTGTAATTGGAATGCAAATCATATTTTTATAAAATGTTTGTACTAAGAATTAGTTGATTATTATATTGCATACTTTAAAATAGTCAATCTTATGTATTTCAATTTATGTTGTACAAATACCTTACCGTACATATAAAGTGGCAAAATTCTACTAAAAGACAGCGTCATCCGGTTAGGTTTTTGCGTATACCGCTTTTGTCATACCCGCCAGCCTGCCCGCCCGGCTCAACCGTTCACCTGCCCGAATAGGTAGCCGTCCCCACCAGAATGACACCCGCCAGAATGACATTCAGGCTGTGTCATAATATAGCCACAAAACAATTTAGAACTTTAATATGAAGGAGTTTGTTGAATCAGACAAGCAGAAATCTTTATTTAATTTATTTATCCTGAAAATTAGATAATTAGAATGATAAAACAAAGCTCCTTTTCCTTCTAACTGGTAAGTTTTTCAATCAATCCAGGTATCCCTAATATGGTAATCATTCTTGCCATATTAAAACACGTCCCTAAGAGTGACATCTCCGCTCTTGCACCATCTCTACCTCTCATGAGAAAAGCATTTACTTTTAGATTTCGCTTTATATGTCCAAATGGAAGTTCTACCTTCTGTTGCCGGAGCTTATAAATTGCTTGAGATTCCGGTTCTTCATATTGTAATCTGAGCCTCTCTCTATCCTCTTCATTAATCAGACGTGAAATCCTCCTCCCACGCTTACTCGTTGTACAAACAGTAAAGTGTTGACAGCTCATACATAAAGAACTGTCAGTGATTTGATATGTCTTACTCTTCCTCACCGTATCCACTGTTCTATAACTTAATACATGGCCTTCAGGGCAAATATAGCAATTTTTTCCCGAATCATATCGAAACTTATCTTTATCAAATGATGCATCTTTTTTATTTGAAGTATGTTTCTGCTGAGGCACAATCACTTTAATATCCTGGCCATCAATCCTTTTTAATTCATCGGTATTATCATATCCCGCATCTGCACAGGCAACAGAACCGTTCTTCTCCAATATATCATTGGCTTGATTAATTTGCTCAGCAAATTGATTGCTGTCATTACTCTCACTAACTACATCAGTATGAACAATTAAACCGTGCTTTTCATCAACAATGCTTTGTACATTGTAACCTGCATGAGTACCTTGGCGTCCTTTAACCCTGGCACATTCTTCATCGGTAGTATTTACTGACTTTTGCCCTTCTTCATCAAGTTTCTTAAGAATTTTTTCCACCTTAAACCTTAGAACCTTTTTATCCTGAAGTTCTTCTCTCATTGTAACCACTGACGGAAGTTCCTGTTCCTGTCTGTCTACTTTCTCACTTTCAGAAAGTATGGCTTCTATTCGAGCATCTATCCTTTGTAGAGATTTTTCACATCTTTTCTGTGTCCACATATGGTTAATTCCTGCATTTGCACGAACCTTACTTCCGTCTACAAACAGAGTGTTGCCTTCTATCAAATCAAGGTCTATACATAAACGGGCACATTGCCTGAGAACATTTGTGATTGCTTTCTTATTCTTTCTCCTGAATTCTGCTATTGTCTTATGGTCTGGTTTTAAATCACCCATAAGCCAGATGAAGGATAGATTATGATAAACCGCACGTTCTAATTTACGGGAACTTCTAAATCCGTATGAATAACCATACAACGAAAGCTTTAACATCGCTTTGGGATTATATCCAGGATCCCCAACCTTCTTGGGATTAATAATAATTCCGCATTTGCTAAAATCTAATGCTTCGACAAAAGCATCAAATGCTCGAACCGGATCGTCAGAACCAACATAGTCTTCAATGCTTTGTGGTAATAACATCATTTGTTCTCTATTACCAATACGATATGCCATTTAAACTCCCTCATTATTGATTTATCAAAGGAGTATGATAACATATCAGTGTTCGTAATTAAAATTCTTAGCATATAATTTACAAAAATACATCTTTTAATTGTGACACAGCCTGGTTGTCGGGCTGGCCGGGCAAGAAGAACGGATAGAAAAAATACGAAAAATAAAATTGCCAAATATAAAACAAAAGATAATCATAGTCGCTGTACGGTGGGCACTGCCCACCAAAAACATTCTACATCCGGAAACAAAATTCGTAGGGTGCGTTTTACGCACCAGAAACACGCCAGCATAATCAAGTATTTGTTTAATAGATAACACCATTGCCGTATCCAACGTTGTTAGCGGTGCATGGAATGCACCCTACTTGTCTGATTTACGCTACCTCCTGCACTGAGACGAAATGGTAACGGTAAACAGTACAAAAATTGCAATAGACTGAAAGAAGGGGAACCGTCCATCAATCTACCAGCCGGAAAGATTCAAGGACTGAGTCTGGATATAGTAAGAACCCAGAAACAATCTCAAATATGGAATGAGATGGTTCATCGTTGGCATTATTTAGTATACAAAAAGTTAGTTGGCTCTCAACTTCGCTATCTGATAAATAGCAACTATGGTACCCTCGGAGCATTAGGATTTAGCGCCTCCGCCTGGAACGTTCAAGCGAGGGAAAAATTTATCGGTTGGAGTCGTCAGGTTCGAGAACAAAGACTTCATTTGATAGTAAATAATTCGAGGTTTTTAATTTTACCATGGATAAAATCTAAGAACCTTGCGTCCAAGATATTGTCTTTCGTTATTAAGAAACTTCCCGATGATTGGGAGCAACATTACAAGTATAGGCCCGTGATGTTGGAAACGTTTGTAGAGACAAAACGTTTTTGTGGCACTTGCTATAAAGCAGCAAATTGGATTTACGTAGGAGAAACTAAAGGAAGGGGAAAGTTGGGAGACCATTCCAAGCTTTACGAAAATATCAAGCTGATAATGGTATATCCCCTATGTAGTAAATTCCGTTCGATATTACAACATTCGCCAATATAAATTTTTAGGTTGATGCGTATGGGGCACTGCCCACCAAAAAGATTCTACATCCGGAAACAAAATTCGTAGGGTGCGTTTTACGCACCAGAAACACGCCAGCATAATAAAGTATTTGTTTAACAGATAACACCATTGCCGTATCCAACGTTGTTAGCGGTGCATGGAATGCACCCTACTTGTCTTATCAGATTTTTCGATGTAACGAATCAGGTAATCTCACCGTAATCGAACTCACATCTTATTCTCTTTTTTTTGTCAGGAAGGTCACAAAAAACGGGTGATATCCCGCCTTTTTCTCCAGCTCGAAATAAAAAACTTTTTCTTAAAAAAATGTTATTATTTACACAGGGACAATGTATAATTTACACGAATATAGTTTCCACTTTAACCGCATATTTCGAAAGAAGATACCCCCTTTGTCATTTTTATCTGCCGGTATTTGTGGCAGGCGAAACCCTTCGCCTTCTATCATCTTCTGAACGAAGGGAAGAATCTAAGGTTCCAGCTCAGGCTTGTCCTTGAGCGAAGCAAAGGAACAAATTCATGTATAGGGGAGAGTTGTAATGGATGTAAGCGAATCAATAATTAAGCGAAGGAGTATAAGGAAATTTAAACCGGACCCGATACCGGAAGATAAAATCAAACTTTTACTTGAAAGCGCCAGATTAGCACCATCAGGAACGAATACTCAGCCATGGCGGTTTATAGTAGTCAGGGATAATGCTACTAAAACAGAATTGCAAAAGGCGGCGCATAATCAAAGGCACGTTAAACGTGCTCCCATAATAATAGTCTGCTGTGCCGATCTAAAGGCGTTTAAGGAGTTTCCAGAGAGGGTGGATGAACTCATAGAATCTGGTGCGCTTCCTGAGAGAACACGGAAAGTTTTTATTCCGTACATTAAAAAGGGTATGAGTACTGTAACGAAAGATGCTCTTATGGTTGCCGCTGCGGCAAATGTAGCTATAGCCGTTGAACATATTGTTTTGCAGGCAGTTGAGATTGGCTTGGGTACCTGCTGGGTAAGATGGTATAAAGATAAAAGGGTGAAAGAGGTCCTTGAAATCCCTGATCATATTGAAGTAATGGCACTCTTGGCGGTTGGAATTCCGGATGAGGACCCATCTCCCAGACCGAGGTTAAGCCTGGACCAGATAGTATTCACTGAGAAGTATGGAAGAAAGTATATTTAATCGTCCAGGAATGTAAAGTTGTTTTTTTCTTGAGCCCTGACTGCTTATATTGTATATGTGTAAAAATTTAACTTATAATAGATGTGATCAATTGCCGATTTTGATATTATTCTGTAAAAGAGGATTTGGATGAATATAGACATTGAAAATGAGATAATCAAAGTCATTGGCATTGAAATAGATGGCCTTTCTCAATTAAAGGCTTGTATAAACGCGTCAGTTACAGAAGCAGTTGAAACTATTTTCAATTGTAATGGAAAAATCATACTTACTGGTATGGGAAAATCCGGTTTGGTTGCAAAGAAGATTGCATCGACCATGTCAAGTGTTGGCACGCCTGCAATGTTCATGCACCCTGCTGAAGGAATGCACGGCGATTTAGGAATCATTTCCGCTGAAGATGTTGTTATAGCAATTGGAAAGAGCGGAGAAAGTTTTGAACTTAACGGTGTCCTTCCTTCAATAAAGGACGCCGGTGCAAAAATAATCGGTATAATGGGGAACGCGACTTCCACATTAGCGAGTTATTCCAATATAGTCATTAATATAGGTGATATAGAAGAAGCTTGTCCGTTTAACATGGCCCCTACAACAAGCTCAACAGTTACTATGGTATTAGGAGATGCCATGGCAGTCGCGTTAATGAAGATGAGGGAATTTGGTTTATCTGATTATGCGCGACTTCATCCCGGTGGACAGATCGGTAAGAGATTAACTATGATGGTTTCTGATGTCATGTTAAAGGGTAGTAATAATCCAATAATCAATGTATCTGATAGTGTAAAAAATTGTCTATCAGAAATATCCGGAAAGCAGGCAGGCGCAGTTTCAGTTGTTGATAGTAACGGTAAGATGGTTGGGCTGGTTACTGATTATGATATTAGAAAACATATTGAGAAAGAAGAAAATATTTTTTCAATGGAAATTAAAGATATAATGAATCCGGATCCCATATTTGTTTATGAGGACGAAAAAGCCTTTGCCGCTTTAAATATTATGCAGGAAAGAGAGAAACCAATTACCATTTTATCTGTCTTAAACAGAAAAAATATTGTTGTCGGTATGTTAAGAATGCATGATCTGGTGAAAGAGGGATTATAGCACTTGCCGCAAAAAGGCCCATAGTACACAAAAAAATGAAAGTCGCACTTGTTCATGATTGGCTCACAGGTATGCGTGGTGGGGAAAAAGTCCTGGAAGTATTCTGTGAGCTTTTTCCGGATGCCCATCTGTATACTCTATTGCATAATAAGGGCAGCCTCTGTAATACCATAGAAAGGATGGACATCAGGACATCTTTTATTCAGAAGCTACCTCTTATTAAGAAAAAATACCGCCATCTCCTGCCAATATTTCCAACTGCTATTGAACGTTTTGACTTACGAGGATATGACCTTGTCCTGTCAAGCAGTCATTGTGTTGCGAAAGGTGTAGTTACAAGCGCTGATACATTGCACATATGCTATTGCTTTACGCCAATGAGATATATCTGGGATTTGTACAATCTCTATTTCGGTAAGGAAAGGGCAAGCATGATGACAAGGTTAGCCACCTCTCTTGTTTTAAATTATTTACGGAAGTGGGATGTAACAAACTGCAAACGTGTTGACAGATTTGTTGGTATTTCTAAATACATTGTCGAAAGGATAAAGAGAAACTATAACAGGGATGCTGATCTGATATATCCGCCGGTCGACTGTTCTTATTTTAAACCGGGGTTATCAAATGAAGGTTTTTATCTAATGGTTTCACCTCTCGCACCCAATAAACGCGTTGATATTGCCGTGGAAGCATTCAATAAGATAAATCTGCCACTTATAGTAATCGGTTCCGGACAGGATGAAAAAAAACTGGAAAAGATGGCCGGCAAAAATATCAAACTGATGGGATGGCAATCAGATGAGGTGGTTAGAGAACACTATGTTAACTGTAAAGCTCTGATATTTCCCGGTGTTGAAGATTTTGGTATTGTCCCTTTAGAGGCTCAGGCTTGTGGAAAGCCAGTGATTGCATATGGAGTGGGTGGCGCTTTGGAAACAATTGTTCCTCTGGATGAAAATATGAATGACGAGACGGAACGATCAAGCCATGCTACCGGTATGTTCTTTTACGAGCAAACCCCGGAATCTCTGTCACAAACTGTAATCCGTTTTGAGGAAGTACTGGATTTGTTTAACTGGCAGGTAATCAGAAAGAATGCCGAGTCTTTTGACAGGACAATATTTAAAGAAAAGATTAAAAAATATATTGAAAAGGAATTTAATAAATTTAAATCTGGAAACGGAGCAAGCTGATATACTATGTTAAAAAGACACAGTACATTCTTTGAAACACTGGTCCTCTTTTTTGACTGGATAGCGCTGTCCTGTTCCTGGATACTAGCGTATTATTTACGTTTTTATCTCCCTTTTATTCCTGTATCTAAAGGGGTGCCCTCATTCCTTACCTACCTTTCGTTTCTTACCATTATGCTTCCACTCTGGTATATTGTGTTTAAGGCATTTGGATTGTACAGGCCAAGAAGGATTTCGTCGAGATTTGCAGAGGTAATAGACATCGCAAAGGGAACTTCAATCGCTATCTTGTTTTTTCTTTCTCTGACATTTTTTGTCAGAAAATATGAATTTTCAAGGCTTACTTTTCTATACTTCTGGGTAATATGTGTGATTACCTTGACTATTGAAAGAATTCTTTTTCGTGAGCTTTTAAGGTTTATTAGAAAAAAGGGATATAACTTGAGATACGCTTTAATCGTAGGAACTGGGAACCTGGCGCTGGATGTTACCGACAGATTACATAATCATCCGGAACTTGGAATCAAGATCAGGGGCTTTTTAAGTGATAATAAAACGCAGATTGGTAACGAACTTAAAGGTTTTAAGGTGCTTGATACTTGCAGCAATATTCGAAGTATTGTAATGAACCAGAAGATTGACATGGTTTTGATTACTATCCCTTTAAGTGCCCATGAAAGGCTAAAGAGGATCCTTGACGATATAGGTGACGAGACTGTATCAATCATGCTCATTCCTGATTTAATTGAGCTTGCTACATTACGAGGGGGCATTGGCGAGTTTGAAGGCATGCCTATAATCAGCTTAAGGGACACTCCTCTATATGGTTGGAACCTCGTAATTAAAAGGGTTACAGATGTAGTTCTGTCAATTGCCATATTATTAGCCGTATCTCCTTTAATGTTAGTTATATCCGTTTTAGTAAAAGTATCTTCAAAAGGACCTGTTTTCTACAGTCAGGAACGTATGGGTATGGATGGAAATATTTTCAGCATGCTGAAGTTCAGGACAATGGAAACTCAGGCGGAAAAAGATACTGGCCCCGTATGGGCGACAAAGGGTGATTCCCGCAAAACACCAATTGGCGCATTCTTGAGAAAGACAAGCATGGATGAGCTCCCTCAGTTCTTTAATGTACTTAAAGGGGACATGAGTATTGTCGGGCCAAGACCAGAGAGAGAATTTTTTATACAACAGTTTAGAAATAAAATCCCGAAGTATATGTTGAGACACAAAATGAAGGCCGGTATCACCGGTTGGGCACAAATCAGTGGATGGAGAGGAAATACTTCGTTGGAGAAAAGAATTGAGTATGATCTCTATTACATCGAGAACTGGAGCCTCAGATTTGATATAGAAATAATGTGGCTGACTATCTGGAGGGGACTTGTAAATAAACATGCATACTAAAACTACTGGTAATAAACTTAAATGAGCTGGTTTGTTTACGCATTCATTTGTGCGTTAAGTCTGGCAACGGCTGATGCATTGAGTAAAAAAGCATTGAATGATAATATTGATCCATCTATTGTTGCTTGGATCAGGACAGGTTACACCGTCCCATTTATGGTTTTAATCATACCCTTTATTGAAAAACCTGAACTTGATGGAACTTTCTATAGGGCGCTGTTTTCGGCTATACCGCTTGATATAATAGCGCTGCTACTCTATATGAAGGCAATAAAGATATCACCGCTTTCCCTGACACTCCCGTTCTTATCCTTAACCCCAGTCTTTTTGATTGGAACATCATATATTATTCTGGGAGAGAGGCCTGATGGATCCGGCTTGATTGGCATTGTTTTAGTCGTAATAGGCGCTTATTTGCTGAACGTTCATACAATCAGTCGAGGTTTACTTCAACCATTTAAGGCGATAGCTAAAGAACATGGATCTTTGTTAATGATTATTGTTGCCTTTACATTCAGTATAGGTGCTTGTATTGGTAAGATAGCAGTGCAACATTCAGATCCGGTTTTTTTCAGTGTTATTTACTCATTTTTACTATCATTTTTTCTATTCCTGGTCATCAGCTTCAGGAACAGACAGTTTTTCTCGAAAGTAACTTTAAGACCTGTACTTTTTCTTCTTATTGGTATACTGATAACGATAATGATAATTACACATGTAAAAGCAATTAGTCTTGTAGAAGTTGCTTATATGGTTTCAGTAAAACGGTTGAGTATTCTTTTCGGTGTTATTTACGGTGTTATGTTCTTCAAGGAAAAAAATATTAAAGAGAGATTATTAGGAGCAACGGTTATGGTTTCCGGTATAATAACAATCACCGTTTTTTAGAATATTATACATGAATTTTAATGTATATATTGTTTGAAAGATTGAGAACAGTTAACAGGGGTAGCCTTGATACTATTGTTAATGGGGGCAGAACATGTGCAGGGTGAACTGAATATGGGGGAGAATAAAATAGTTGCTGGACAGCATACATATCCATTCGTTTTTAAACTTGAAACCAAGTAAAATCCGCCTCCTCTTTCGGCTCCGCCATTTGAAAGGGGAGGATTCCGGAAATTGGGTAGTTTATGGTGTCGGCCTTGGGAGTAACCCGGCTCTTTCTGTAATTTCAGGTACTATTTCTTCCCACTCCACTGCCATAATGTGCACGCCTGAAACTCCTTCGATTTTCCTTACTCTCTCAATTACTTCAAGACAGATATTTATACCTTCAGCTTTTTTCTTCTCTGCCCCTTCCAGACGCGTTATTATCTCATCAGGTACATCCATACCGGGAACATTTTTCTTCATGTACTTCGCCATGCCGAGAGATCTGATGGGTGTGACACCGGCCAGGATAAATACCTTCTTATGCAATCCCATGTTTCTGACCATACTCATCCACTTCTCAAATTTTTCAACATTGTAGATAATTTGAGTCTGAATAAAGTCTGCACCCGCCTTTACTTTCTTAGCAAGACGAGCAGCACGATATTGGAAAGGGTCAGAAAAAGGATTCTCCGCAGCGCCTAAAAAAAGTTTTGGCTCTTCTGTCTTTAATTCTTCGCCGGACTGAAACTTCTTCTCATCTCTCATTTGTCTGAACATATCAAGCTGGTTAATAGAATCCAGATCAAAAACACCTTTGGCCTCAGGATGGTCGCCAAAACACTGATGATCACCGGTCAGGCAAAGAAGGTTTTTCATGCCCAACGCTGCGGCGCCAAGTATATCACTCTGCATTGCTATTCTATTCCTGTCTCTACAAGTCAACTGCACAACCGGTTCCATTCCCATGTTCAAGAGTATGGCCCCGCTTGCGATACTGGAAAGACGTACCATTGCTGTCTGGCAGTCAGTTAAATTGAACGCGTCAGCATAACCTTTTAAAAACTTTGCTTTCTCTTCAACTGCTTCCCGACTGGCCCCTCTGGGAGGGCCCAATTCTGATGTAACAACAAACTCGCCTTTCTTGAGAAGCTTCTCTAAATTACTTCCTGATTTTAAATTATTATTGTTTGTGTCGTGTTCTTCGCTCATAGTGATATTAAATGGTTATAAATGCTTTATCTCGTCAATCAATTGATTTGCTGTTTGTAAAAAGCCGTTACCGTCCTGGTCAGGGAGCGCATGGTGTTTTATTCTCTCCTTTTCAATGCCGATTGAAACCAGGAAATCCATCGCGGTTTCAGCCCTCTGTTCTGCCCAGGCATGACATGAATCACCAAAATGGCACATATCGTCACATGATGTAATTAAAACTCCATCAGCACCCTTCTCAAACGCGTCTAGTATTAATCCGGGACTTAACTTTCCTAAACTGAGCAGATTAATCTGCCTGATATTTTCAGGCAACTCTTCTTTGGAGAGCGCCAGATCGAGATTATAACTGCAATAGAAGTTTATTATCAACGGTTCAGAAGTTTTTGCCTCTTTAAAAGCATCATTTAACTGGTCTTTGCCCATATCCTCATACTGACCCTTAAACTCTATTGCCTTTGCAGGGCATTCCACAACACACATCCCACACGATTGGCAATCATTTCCTATATGAGCAAAATTTTCATCTTCTTTTATCTTTGGTATTTCAAAAGGGCAGACCCTGACACATGTCAGACATGCAATGCAGAGCTCGGATGACACTGTGGCTCCGTTTCCACAGTTCATGCACCGCATTGCTTCACGTACCGCAATCTCTTCCGTGAAGCCCAGCTCAACCTCATCCCAATTCCCTGTCCTTGTATTTGGATCGAGGACCGGCATTTCATCCCTCTCTTCTGTTTTTATTTTCTCAACCCTTGTTTCCGTCTTTGACAGTTCATCAATAGGTTTAACGTCTCTGAATTTATGATCAGTCCTGGACGTTTTTCTGAGGTAATTATGTATTGATAACGCGGCTTTTTTACCATGCCCCAGCCCCATAGTAAGAGTTCCTCTGCCTAATACCACATCACCACCTGCGAAAACACCCGGCATACCAGTGCTTAAAGTATCAGCCTCTGCAGCTATTGTACCCCCTCCGGTAACTCCTATCTCTTCATGCCCTTCAAGAAACGACAAATCTGAAGCCTGGCCAATTGCCAGAATGATTGTATCTGCGTTTATTATAGACTCACTGCCTTGATGAAATGAGGGGTTAAACCTTCCCTCGCTGTCAAAAACAGATTTGACCTTGAGCGTTTCCAGACCAGCAACCTTGCCTCCCTCTCCTATAATTCGTTTTGGGCCTACTGAAGTGTGAAGAATCGCTTTTTCCTGCAGTGTTTCTTCTATTTCGTAATCGGATGTTGGCATCTCGTTTCTATGCTCCAGGCATACTATGTTAACTTCCTTCGGCCCAAGCCTCAAAGCAGTTCTCGCGCAATCCATTGCAACCGCGCCTCCTCCAATAACAAGAACGCTGTTTCCAACCTTTGCACTGTGATGGCAGTTTGCGCTCTTTAGAAATGATATGGCATCCTGCACCCCATCTAAATCTGTACCTTCGATGGGCAGACGTCTTGTTATGGGTAAACCCACAGCTAAAAATGTAATAGCAAAATCATTCTTTAAATCGTCAAAGGATATATCCTCACCTACAGTCATATTATATTTAATTTCTACACCAAGATCTGCTATCAAACCGATGTCTTTATCCAGAAACTCTCTTGGCAGACGGTATGTCGGCACGCCCATACGGAGCATACCTCCGGGACCGGAGTGGGCCTCAAAGATAGTACATTGATATCCAAGGAGTGCGAGATCTTTTGCGGCGGCAAGTCCTGCCGGCCCCGCTCCAATGATTGCAATCCTTTCAGAATACTTGATTTCTGCCTGTCTCTCTATACCTTTTGTTTTGTCATTGAGAAAGCCATCAGCAAGAAAACGTTTAAGCCATGCAATTGCGATAGGCTTATCTATAACATTCCTTCGGCATTCTGTCTCACACGGATGAGTGCATATGCGCCCACATGCGGACGGTAACGCGTTTCTTTCCGCGACGACCTGTATTGCTTCAGAAAACCGGCCCCTTGCGATCAATTGTATATAATCCCGCGCATCCTGTCGGATTGGACAGGCAACAATACATGGCGCCTCTTCGTCAACAATGTATCTGTTTATCTTTGACTTGTCCCCAAAAACATCAATCATATATCTTTAATCTTATATTTAATAGTAGAATACTGAACAAATTGCTGATTTATAAGAATTGAATATTCTATTTTGATAATGACATTATGTCAAGTGAAATTGGATTCATAGTGTTGTTTGGTTTTGACAAGATCAAAATCTACAATTTGAGACTGAAACCCTGATAGGGAACCCCATCTCTGATATCTTACAAAAATAGTGTTTCCTTTAAAAATTAAATTTGATGTATCGGTCATGGTGAAAATCGGAGGTATTCTGACAATCAGTAGTTTGTCACTCTCAGTAACAATCAGTTCGGTTTCCAGCTGGGCCTTGTTACCTTTTATTTGGATTTTTAATGACATCCCATTTATCATCCATAGATCCCTTTCTAAATTGGTAGCAACAGTTAAGCTGTGGTGTAACCACTATCCCCCATCATGCTTCACAAATTCAACCACATTGTATAACAATCCAAACATATTGACTTGAAAAAATACTTGATTTCTACTCATCGTTGTTCTATCCTTAATTTTGTTCCTATAAAGCAATCCCATATCATCTATGGTTGAAATAAGCTTTTACGGAATAGACACAAAAAATAATCTGTTTTTTATAATTTCTAGATTAAAAATAAGCATGTTACTTCAGGCGTTGTTTTAATCTGGAAGATGTTTTCTTTCCTGTGAAATTATAGGGTAGGTTTTACGATGGATATTAAAGATTTAATTTTCACAAACAAAGAAATACGTTTTAAGAAAAATGAGATTATATTTAAAGAGAAGGAAGAAGGTAAGGAGATATATTTTATAGTTTCCGGCATGGTCAAGATTGTGAAAAGAGTATTAGATAAAGAAGTAGCATTAGCAATCATTGAACCAGGTGAGTTTTTTGGGGACATGTCTTTAATAACGGGAAATAGACGTGTTGCATCAGCAAAAGCTAACACAAACTGTGAGTTGAATACTATGGATAAGAAAACATTTGAATTAAATCTATCAAATAATAAAAGGTTTATGAAAAGTATTGTTGAGTCACTTGCTTTTCGCCTTGAAGAAACGGATTTGACTCTTAAACATTATCTCCAGAAAACCTTGGTTACTTTACCAGGAAAATCAATTTCTATCTTCTAAAGAGGTGTCTAAATTGAATAAATGGCATAACATACACAACCGCCATTTTTTATAATATAAACTACGTATACCAAGTAGATTATTACTATTCCTAAATCATAATAAGCTTATAATGTTGAGAGAAAATAGCGTTTTGCCTATTCTAATCCTCATTCATTATAGTGAGGCATGCAATATCTTTCTCTCGCAGACATTTGTGAAGAGTTTTCTGAAAGGAAATAGATATTGTTATGCTTCTATAACAAATCATTGTGTTAAATTTACCTGTTTCATTTATCTCTTTTTAATTTCAGTCCCTGGAAATTCGCTATTGTAATTATTATTTGATATTTCAATAGCAAATTAATATTTCAGTTTTTTTTAGTTGAAGTATGATAGAGAAACTCTCAAGGGTCAATAGATGGTTTAAAAAGGAGGTTGGTTTAATGAAAACTCACAATCAAAACGAATCAACAGACTTAAATCCCAAAATCACAAAGTACATTGAACTGAAAAGGACTGAAATCTTCGATAGCTGGCTAGACGCTTTAAGGCAGAAATGGAACGATAAAGCAGACCAGAAAATATTTTTAATTAAAAAAAATCAAGAAGAAAGAAAAGGGTTGTTCTCTTTGCTGTTAAAGTTATTATTGTCATGCAATATCGGATTAGAGGACTCAGATTTAGAAAGAATTTTATACAAGATCAGAAAAGAAGAGTATTCGATTTCAGATTTCTATTTTGAAGTAAGGTCTCTTGAGGAAACTATTGAAAAGGTGTTACAACGTTCACACGATATAAAAGCCATAGAACTTATAGATTGTAGAAACCTGACTCGAATGAAGCTTTCAAACGTATTCGAAGCCGTTCTTAGAGAAACATCAGAGGTTTATGAATACGTCTGTGAATTGGGTAGCAGGGGATTTTGTCAGTTTGATATAAATGGAAAAATAATCTATGCCAATAAAGAAATGCATGTACTCATGGACTCAAAAGCTATTATTGGTAAACAATTTGAATCTCTATTTATAGATGATGATCAAGAAGTTAAACAAATGGCGATTTCCGGTAGTCCAGGTGAGAAACCAATAATACAACAGTTGCAATTAATAGTCAATAACAGTAGAACAAAAACAGTCAAAGCAGAGATCGCTCCTATCTTTATAGATGGCAATAAAATAGGGGGATATGCCAGTATTACAGATATTGAGACGGAGATGACTATCTTTAAGCACTCACCTGTAGGAATAGCCAAAGCAAATACTAAAGGAATAATAACTTATGCAAACAAAACGATGTGTGAAGAAATCTGCCAGTCAGATAAATTACAAGGAAAGCTTGTAAGTGATATATTTGATACAAAAAACTATGAAATTGTTAAAAACCAGCTTAAGAAGCGAATGGAAGATGGATTGAGTAATGAGTATGAGGTTGAAATAACCCGCGCCGATGGAAAACAGATTCCAGTTATGATCACTGGCATGTCCGAAAAAAATTCCCTGGGGAAATCAATTGGAACACTGGCAATATTCCGGAATATTGAATTGGATAAAGCGGCTAAGGAAATGCATAAACATATTGAAACTATCCATGACGAGCAACAACTTCTTCAAAATGCAGCGAGAATAACAAACGTACTTGTTCCCTTTGAACTATTCACAGTTTTTGTATATAGTTCTGATATGAACCATGAACGTATACTTTTTTCCTATCCACAAAGAGATGAACAAGAGAGTGAAAAGGTCCGGTGGCGAGAGCTACCCTCTAATATGGCAAACATTGTAAAAAAGAAGACCGTTTTTACTACGAATGATTTACCTCAACTATCAGAACAGTTCATGTTTCAGGGCTTCCGTTCCTTAATCGGATATAATGTCATAAGAGAAGGTAATACGGTAGCATCCTTTTTCCTTCTAAGCAGAAAAGAAGATACTTTCAATAAAAAAGATGAAATAAAAAAGCACAAAGATTGTTTTGAATATAAAAAACTACCCTTAGATGAAGCTGTGCTTACCGCTATGTCTTTTGAAAAGGAAAAGGAATTAACATTTCGACTTAATCTTATTAAAGATATTTCGTCTGCATCTAATAATATTAAGAAGATAGCAGTTGTGATTGTCAAAAGACTCAGTGAACACTATAACTGGCAACATGTTTCTATCTTCCAGGTGAATGAAGGACAAAAGAAAATACGACTACTGTGCCAGAAATCCAGTTCTAAAGCATTTTCTTTGTTTAAAGGTTATGAACAACCTATAAATGCTGGTATCCTTGGCCATGTCTACGCCAACAAAAAAATTGTAAATACGGGAGATGTGCGCGGAGATAGCAAATATAAAGATAAATATCTGGAAGGTTTTCAAAATACGACTTCTGAACTCTGCCTGCCCATTATCATGGAAGGCGATGTTGTTTGGTTACTCAACATAGAAGATTCACAAAAGAATGCTATTTCAAAAAATGAAGAAGATGCTTTAAAGGTAATAATCAACGAAATACAATCATTAGTGGAAAAATCCAATATCCAATATTTTCTCAATTCTACATTAGAATTTGCCTCAGATATGGTAATTGTCACCGACAGTAAGGGGAAGATAGAGAGGGTAAATCCAGCATCTTTGAAGTTACTTGGCTATTTAGAAAAAGAGATGAAAAACAGGTATTTCAAGGAATTTATTAATAATGAGGATGTTACCAAGGATATATTAGATGCTGATAATATTCCCAGTGATGAAGTTGTTTTGCTGAGTAAGTCTAACAAAGAAGTGAATGTGCTCCTGTCTGTGGTTCGATTACCAGAAGAATTTGCTAAAAAAGTTTTTATTGCCAAAGATTTGACACAACATAAACGATTAGAAAAGATGGCTTTACTGGATAAAATGTACCAAGAGATAGCAACACAGACGAAAACACCTCTTTCACTGGTTTTTAGATGGTTGAAAAAAATAAAGAGTAAAAACGAGCTTGATTTAGAGATGTTGGAAAAAGCCATCAGGCAGTTGCATAAGGTTGAACTTACCTATGACAGGCTTGCTCTTTATAATTATGATGAAAAAAAAGGTGGGTTTTCTCATGATAAAATACGCATAGAGATCTCGGAAGTGATTGATATCGTTATGGATGAGCTTCCTGTGGCAGAAAAAAATTTAATTAAGTATGAAAAAAAACAAATGCCGTCGATGTACGGTGACATCTTCCAACTTTCTTTTTGTCTCAAAACAATTCTTTCTTATTTGTTAAGATACGTCCCGGAAGATGAAAAGATACTTGTGAACATATTCAATAAAAATAATATGATTAAATTGCATATAAACGGTTTTTACCCAGAACTATCTAATGCAGAATATTCGCGAACGTTGGCTGAAATGGCTCTTGGTGAAGAGATTGTGAAAGATTTTATAAAACAACATGACGGAGAATACAAACAAGAGAAAAGCAGTGGAAGAATAGAGTTCCACATTGATTTACCTATTGACTTGAGAGAGGAACGAAAATGAATATTAACGTTCTCATCGTTATTCATGATCCGGAACAGAGAGAGGTAATTGAGGACATAATAAGGAAAGGGCTTTCAGAAGACGGTCATAACGTAGACATACGAAATGCTATTAGTGAAGCGAAAGCAAAGAAAGTGATAATAGAAGACCTGAAGTATGATTGTGGATTGGTCATTACCCACTTAAATATTCCCATAGACAATAAAAGCCCTCTTAACGAAGACGAAAAAAGGGGCTTTGTCTTTTTGAAATGGCTGGAAAATGAAAAACATAATATTCCAAGTATACTTATCTCAGATGCATCCAACCCTGAATTATACAATGCTGCACAGAAAATTGCCGGCTGCAAGTTGGTGCCGACAAGTGAGAAAATGGAAGATGATCTACTTGAATTCGCCAAAAAAGAGTTGGGTACACAGGAAGAAAAAAAAGAAAAAAGAAAAATTGTAAACCTTGATATCAATTTAAATTTTGATCAAAATGCGGGTAGTTATGTTCTGAAAGGAGTAGGATTTCCTTATGAAGATCATGGTAATCTCAAAATTGATTTAGAAATGATGGAAGATCTAGTAAAACGTTCACGAAATATTGAAGATATCAGAAAATCTAGATGGGAGGAAGAACTTCAAGCCGTTGGAAAAATATTAATAAAAGAAATTTTTGTAAAGAATAGAACTTTGCACGAACATTTTTATGCTCAAATTGGTAAGGGAATAGGGATTGAAAATGCAAAGATAAGGTTTTTAATTGAAAAAGGAGCTAACCCTATTTTTCTTGAAGCTTTATATAGTGCAGATGAAATATCCAATAACTATTGGATGCTTGAAACTCCAATCACTCGTAGATTACAAAATGTTGAAACCTTAGGATACCCTCTTTTTCATGATGATGAGACAAATGAAGGGCCTATTAATTGCCTTATCATCGAGGCAGATAGCCATGGATTTGTAGGTATGAAAGATGAAGAGGGAGAGGATATGGTACTGCCTGAACTTAAAAATATAGAATATGAAGCTGATTTTCTTCACGAATTTTTCTGTAATAGTAAAGAATCAGTTAAAACAGGTAAAGTATTTAAAATCGAATGTTCTCATAATAATTCAGGAAGTGAAATAATCGTAACAAAAAATAATAAAGAGTACTCATATAAGTTTTCAGCAGAAAATTCTTTTGAAGAATACGTGGAGAATATACTCAAAAGTGAAACATGGCATCTTGTACACTTTGCAGGACATTCTTTTTGTGATCAAAAAGGCAATGGTTTTGTTTTTTTTCCAGGGAAAGCAAAATCACCTATTCCCATTGAAATTACTGATTTTGCCAAATTATTAAGGGTAACAAAATGTAGATTCATTTACTTGAGTAGTTGTCACAGTTCGAACGAAGATTTCGTATTTGAGCTTGCTAGAAATAAAGTTCCTTCTGCCATTGGTTTTCGCTGGAAAATAGATGATGATAAGGCTAAAGAACTTGCCAAGATTTTTTATGAATATCTTTTTAAATTAAAATCATTAGAATATGCCTTGTTGGAAGCACGAACAAAAATGCGTAAATTAGATTCTGATAATAAAATCTGGGCTGCTCCAATGTTAATTATGCAAATGGGAGATTAAACCATATTTCACTTTTAAGGGGTGGGCATGGGATTAAAAGAATTTTTCCAAAATATTACAAGTGAACAAACAAAGCGAAAGTTTTACAACCGCATCCCTGGAGACCATGTTGAAGGGTTTTCCCCTGATGAATTTGTACCGAACAAAAGTTATTTTGAAATTCAACTATCCGAAATGTTTCTCCGGGACAAGAGTGAATATTGGCGAGACTTTATTCCCTTAAGCATTGTTGTAAGCGATTTTATATATGATGGAAGAAGGCATATCATTCCTTTTTTTGTTGAAAATCAACTTCTTAAAGAGAGTGAGGTAAAACGACACACTAAAGGAGAGTACGTAGAATACCTTAATACCAGGGTTGCCGGGCCCATTCCTTATGTTGGTGATAATATTTCACTTTTTGTAGGTTTGTATCGTGTCAAGGTAAACGACCTTGCGGAGAATCTTTTTAACTTTCTCCAAAATATAGTAAAAACTTTTGACAACCCGATGCTTTCAACATATCTTCGTATTGCCAAGCCTCTGGGCGAAGGGCTTCCACGATTATTAGGTATGAAAGATGTCGAATTCAGATTAGGTACCAGAGATGAATTTAAAGATACACAAGACGATCCTCATCGCTTCCAGGAGGGTTACCTTGTCTATATTAACTGCCCTGAAGACAATATAAAGCTTAACAATCTATGGGTCAAGGATGGCCGTCTGTTTTACGGAGAAGATAAAAACACAAGCAAACATTTCAGGGAATACGATTACTGCCTGGTCCGTGTCGTACACCGTTCTGAAAGAAATGACTATCAGTCTTTCCCCTGTTATAGATTATGGGAAAAATCGTTAGACATGATTTATCATGGTAAACTTGAAGAAGGAGATCGCTTATTCTTGGAGTTTGGTAATGAGTTGGCTAAATCGCCAGACATGACAATGACGCATAGATATAACCTTATCCGAGCGTTTAAGGCAAATTATGAAAAAGAACTTGACCTAATTAAAGAAATTGGTCATAGAGGAAGTGGTCATAATAATACTAAAGTCTCCAGGGGATCAAGGGGGATGCTAGGGCCGCAGGATTATATCCAGAAAACGTCATTTTTGGCCAAAAAAAATGGAGTTCAAAATAACATAGTTAATGACATTTGTGATATCAGTAAAAATTGGAATGAAATACCAGAACTAGCAAACCGAACTAAGGATTTTAAATTGACAAATACTGTTCTGAATAAACAATTAAAGGCATTAGATACTGTAGGTGAAATTCACGAACAAGATCCAATAGATTTGATGAATGCTATCACACTAGCTACTTTTAGAAAAGACTAAAACAGGTTTGTACTGAAAAATTAATGAATAAAAATTTTGTTTCTTTTTTAATGTCCACTGGTAAAAAGCATGTCACTTTAAATGGAGATTCCAACCTTTCAGTTGAAGACGTCCTCTCCATTGCAAGAAAGTGCCTTCCTGTTCATATCAAATTAACACCAGAAAAAAAACAGAGAATGCAGGACAGTTATGACCATATGATGGAACAGGTGCGTAATGGTATTCCGATATATGGGACAAATTCTTCATTTGGCGCACAGGCTGGAAGATTACACCATGATGGTGATGAAGAGGAGCGTGTGAAAATTGCAAGAAGAATTTCCGAATCTATATTGATTGCAGATGTTTCTGTTGGGCCATCTCTCCCTAAAGATGTGGTTCGGGCAGCTATGCTTATCAGGGTAAATATGCTGCTGCCAGGAATGAGCGCAGTTAAACTAGATGACCTTTCGATCTTCATCGAAATGTTAAACAAAGACATAACTCCCATTGTTGGATCTTACGGAAGCATTGGAGCATCAGGCGATCTCGCACAGAACTGTCGTATCTTAAATGCTGCGATGCAAAGAAGCACAACAAAAGTGATAGATAGGAATGGCGTAACGAGAACCGCCGATAATGCGCTTACAGCGGCAGGACTAAAAAAGCTTGAATTGGGACCAAAAGCTGGTTTGGGCCTTGTAAATGGTGATAACTTTTCCACTGCTGCGGCTGCTCTATTGTTTGTTGATACCGTCCAACTAATGCTGCTTAACACAGCAGTTTCAGCACTTATCATTCAAGCGTTAAGAGGCACTGACCGTTCCTTTCATCCTATACTATCTGGAGTTCGTCTCCATCCAGGACAAAAGTTTGCAGCACTGCTATATCGAAAACTCCTTCAAGGGAGTAAGCTTTCCTATCAAGAAATGTCAGGGCATAAGTTACGTGAGAGTGGAGTAAAAGTGCAGGATGGCTACAGTCTTCGTTGTTTAAGTCAGTTTTTTGCCCCACACTGGGAAAATCTCATACGTATAAAGGACACCATTACTACCAACATAAACAGCGTCTCTGACAACCCAATCTGGGTTCCTCCTGATTACGCTACAGATGGAGAAAAACCGTGGCAGTGGGTTAGCGGTGGAAACTTTTTAGGAATTCATATGGCAGAATCAATAGATCAAATGAGAAAGATACTTACACACATCACCAAAGTTAACGACAGGCACTTAGCAAGACTTATCAATAGAAATGAAAATAATGGACTTCCAGACAATCTTTCAGATAATAAATCTTTAACAAAGTGTACATTTAAGGGAATACAGATACAGATGGGTATGATGGAAGTTTACTCTTCCGTTTTATCCATACCGGTTACCACATTCTTTGGTGTACATGAAGAAGATAATCAAGACATTACAGCCCATGGGCTTACCTCATGGTTGCTTGCTAAGGAAAATCTGAGATTGGCCAGATATGCTGTTGCGACAAATCTTATAGCATCTATGCAGGCTGTTGACTTACGGGCGGTTAATGAACCTGAAGGTAAAGGGAAAGAACTCTTGTCACCAGCCACACAATATCTTTATGATTTTATTCGCAAATCTATACCTTACATCGATACAGACCAGTCATTATCACATTATCTTGAAGACATTTATAATAAAATTTCTGATCCAGATACTATTGCACAACTAACAGAGCCTCTTTTAGATTTATTAGAATAATTCAACTCCCTTTATAGCACGGTGCGGATTTAACAAGCATCTGGAAATACGTGCAGCATTAATTGAAGTGGCTACGGCTGGATTAGGAGGATAGACAAAAAGCCTGCATCCTTATTTGAATCAAGAATGCAGGCTTAATCATAATGATACAATATTAGATAAACAACTACCTAGCTATTTACTACTGTTTTCTGTTTAATCCTTCGTACTGCTCCAACACCTACTAAACCGACAAGGCTGATACCAAAAAGTAGTTCAAGGGAGGGTTCTGGAACACTACCTTCAATAACGTCGTTAGCGCAAGACATCGTAAAATGAAAGGCGAGAGTATTCCAAGTTTCCATACCGGTACCTGCTAGATCATCTATCGTGAATTCTATCATTCCAAAGTCTGGCTTTGTTGCATTAGTGAGGTTAATATCTACTCCTGCGCTTTTTACGACTTCCCATTCGTTGGTATCCTGTGTAACCATTACTTCCTGATCATGTCGATATATACCGCCACTTAGTAATTCACTTGAAATGTATGCGTTGTTGTTGTTGTCCTTGAACCCTTTGGAAAGATCTACTAACGAAGCATCCCTATGACCACCACCGGAGAGATCTGCGTTCCAATGGTCACTAAAAGTGTCAAATTTAATAGCTTTTTCCCATTCGGTACCTGTGCTATGCGAATCTAATATGTGATGTGGATCGTTTCCAGCCGGATTCCACACTTCTGCCAGAAATAGGTCACCTATCCCCATCCCTTTCCCATCAGCGTCGTCTGGTATAGATGCGTTCTTGGTCTGATCAGTTAAGTTATATGTATCTCCCGCACCATAGGTACCTATCCCACTTGTAATAAAGCCAGTATTAATTTTAATACTAAGTGAAGTACCTTTAACAAAGGTTACCTCCGCGTTTTCTATTTGGAAATCAAAACTACCGATTACGTCCTTCTCCATAGTCCCTGGCGGGTTACCGCCCCAATACGCACCAGCACCGGTATCGTCTACAATATCTGCGGAAACATTTTTTGACGGTAAAACAAATACCAACGATAGAAACAAAGCAAATCCGATAACTAACAAATGTTTTTTCATACAGCACCCACCTTTCCCATGTTTATATCTTCTTCTTAAAAAAATTCAATAATATGCTTAATTTATTAAATATTATTAGAACCTCACGTAATGAAAAACAATCATGTTTGAATCTTGAAACAGTATTTTAGCAAACTATAACAATTACACAAGATAAAAAATACTATTTCTTTTTAACCAGAATATTTGGATATTGTTTATGAACAATATTAACAAACAAGGTCCTTGTCAATATTGTTACTTGTTTTCCTTACACAATAACCCCTTAAACGATCTTAAGTAACTAAAAATCCAAGTTATCACCTTTTCAGTAAAAACTGATTTTTTCTATTAATTTGCCGGTTTTTTCTGCTTCTGGAAAATTACTACTTAGTCTAAGCGCGTACTCCAGTTCTTTTAATGCTAATAACTCAAGCCCGGTTTTGTAATAAACAACCCCAAGGTGATAGCGCATTGTAGGATTCCGTGGCGAAATTTTTACAGCATTCTTAAGTTCAGCTATTGACTTATCGTACTCACCATTCAAGTAACATATCCATCCGTATGTATCTAATATATTAGCATTTTTTGGGGCAAGTTCCCTGGCGTCTTTTGCAAATTTCATCGCATAATCTATTTTGCCCTGCAGCTTTGTTGCATATAAATACGCAAGATTATTGTGCGCAAATATCGATGACGGTTCTAATTTTATTACCATTTCATACTCTTTTACTGCTTCATTAATTAAACCATTAGACTGAAGTATCATCGCCAATTTTAGATGAGCAATAACGTTATCAGGGTCAATAGATATCAACTTCTTATAGAGGGTCTCAGCCTCATCATTTCTCGCATTACGCGCATAAATATTTGCAAGTTGATAATACACAGAGGGAGAATCTGGCGCCATTTCTAAAGCTCTTTTGTAGATTTCTATGGCCTCATCAACGCCGCCAGACCAGACCAGGATGTCTGCCAGTATCTGGTATAAACTCGCATCAGTTATCGCTATTTCTGAAATTTTATCATGCTCTTTTAATACGCGATTAAGCCATTTACTATTGGCGTATGCTATAGAACGACCCAAATGATATACAATCTTAGAAGTCAACTTATTATTTTCACTAAAATTTATTAAGCCCATGAGGCTCTCTTTTTGCATATTATTAAGTCTCAAGGACTCATTACTGATATGACGCCTGGCCCCTTCAAAATCATCCTTAGACAATGATATGATTATCATACACAGGTTTGGAATAATACCACCGGGTTGAATGTTTATTGCTTTTGAGCATGCATCTATTGCCCCATCATAGTCTTCATTCATAAGATGCGCTATCGACAAACTGCATAGAAAAAAAACATTATTCGGAAAATTGTTAATTCCCTGCTTATACGTTGAGATTGAATTTTCGTATTCACCCCTATCCAGGTATAAGATACCCAGTCCGTATGCGTCAGAAGATTCTGGATTATGTTGTAATACGAAGCTCAACTGTTCTATAGCCTTTGATATTTCTTCATTTTTCACATACACCTTTGACATTAACAAACTAGCAGTCTGGTTTTCAGGGTCCAGTTCTAAAACCTTCACCAGGGCGTCATGTGCCTTGTCATCTTGATCCATGGCCAAATAACTTTTTATCATGTTAAAATATACAGCCACATTTTCTGGTTCTGTTTTATTCAGCGTTTCAAATTCAACTATCGCCTCTTTGTGCTTTCCGATTAAAGCGTAAGCGCTTCCCAATCCTAAACGAGCAACATTATTTTGCGGATCAATCCTTAGTGCTGTTTTGTAATGCGGCAATGCGATTTCGGGCTGATTAAGTTGCAGCTTTATATTGGCAATGTTTAGATGGGCTGGAACAAATTTAGAATTAATGTCTATTATTTTATTAAACACTAACACCGCGTTGCTTAACATGCCTTTCCTTAAATAAGCGGCTCCAAGAACAGTGAGTACACGTATTTCGGCAGGTTTAATTTCAAGGCTCTTCTTACAATATCTTATACATTCATCAATCTCATTTTGCGCAAATTTTAACCTGGCCATATTGTAATGCCCTTCAAAGGTGTTCACATCCAATTCCAGCATTTTTGAGAATGCCATTTCTGCATTCTCATACCTTGTGCTTGCAAGATTAAGCTCACCCAATAGATTATGAGCCCTTAAGTTTTCTGGGGAGAGTTGTATCGCCTCATCAACCAATTTTACTGCATCCTCTACCGAATTCTTTTTAAAGAGCAGACCTGCAAGGATTAGTCTTGTAGAGACAGAATTGTTATCAAGATCAGCCAGGTTCTGATATGTTGAAATAGCATCTTCCTCTTTTTGAGCTGCAAGATACGCCTTTCCCATATCTTGTGAAACATACTCTGGTTTACGCTCTATGATTTCATTATATACCTTAATAGCCTCTTCTTTTTTATTAGCGGACAGATAAGTACTCGCGAGAAAAATCTTAGGTACTAGGTTATCTGGTAATATTTTTGCTGCTTTTTCGCACTCTTTAATTGCCAGACTAAAATAACCACTTTGTATTGCAACTATATACTTGTTAATGGATAATGTTACCTGCTTACCCTTCTTTTCATTATCTTTACATATTTCTATTAATCCCAGATATTCCTTTTTCTCTGCATCATTAAACATAGAGAGCGACTCTACCTGTTCATTCGTAAATTTAAGCCTGACCATATCATAATACCCATGAGTGGAATCTTTATGCTTTGTATCTTTAGTATCTCGAATAAACAGCTCTTCTAATAGATTATAGGATGACAAATCCTCTGGATAGAGTTCCATGGTTTCTTCAGTAATCTTTGCAGTCTCATGTATACTACCCTTTTTAAAGAGTTGGTTGGCGAGGGAAAGTCGCACAGATATAGATTCATCATCCTTACCTGCCAGTCTCTGATATATTGATACAGCCTCTTCCTCACCATGTTCAATGAGCATCTCAGGTATAAGAGTCTGTGGAAAAATGGCTAATGCCTTTTTGCTCTCACTGATAGCTAAATCAAAATTACACATTTGCTTTGCAGCGAGTGCCTTGTTAAGGTTTAATGTTACCTTCTTTGAGTCTTTTTTATTTTTCTGGCACAGATCAACTAATTTAAGATACTCTTTCTTCTCTTCGTCATTAAAGATCAATGATGATTCTACCTGTTTACGCGCCTTATAAAAGTCATCATTAGAAACATATATATTTGTCATGAACATATCGAAAAGTGGAATGTCTGAACTTAGATCTCCTGCATTTTTGAATAATGATATTGATTCATGATATTTCTCCTTTTCTTGATATGCAATAGCAAGATTGATATGGAACATAACGTTTTCCGCGGTAAGCTTAAGTGCCCTATTACACAAATCTATTGCATCATCTGCCCTGCCCTGCCATAAACGCAAACTTGCTAATTTATAAGCAGGAAGATATTCTGGATCTATCTCCAACACCCTTTCAAGTAAGTCTGCTGCGTCATCAATTCTACCATCACCTTCATATAGGTTCGCCAGAATTGTATTTGCCTCCAGGTTAATTGGATTAAAAGAGATCAGGATCTCAAGTGTATTAATGGCATCATTATTCCTCCCTGTTACTACATATGCTTTGGCAAGATTCAAATGTGTATCTGCTTTATTTTGGTTTTTCCCAATGGCCTTTGCAAACTGTTCAATCCCCTTATCAAAGTTCCCTTGCCTTACATAAGCAAGCCCAAGGATATCATATACCTTTAACTCTTCTGGGTCTGTTCGAATAATCTGTTCACACTCTTTGATACACTTGCTTAACTGCCCTGACGCAAGACTTAAATGTGCCATATAGATCTTACCAATTAAAGGATCTAGCTTGATAATCTTTTTAAATATCAATTCGGCATCTTCAAAATCCTCTAATTTCATATATGATTTACCGATAAGGCACATTACCTCCAAATTATCTGACTCAATATCAAGAATGTTTTTAGCCAACCTGATTGCTTCTCTATACCAGCCACTCCTGAAAAGTAATTTTGCCAGGCCTATTTGGGCTGGAATAAATCCAGGTGCGAGATCTAATGTAGTAGTAAATTCA
Organism: Candidatus Scalindua japonica; assembly: GCF_002443295.1. Lineage (NCBI taxonomy): Bacteria > Pseudomonadati > Planctomycetota > Candidatus Brocadiia > Candidatus Brocadiales > Candidatus Scalinduaceae > Candidatus Scalindua > Candidatus Scalindua japonica. The sequence goes on from NZ_BAOS01000013.1 coordinate 196,744, forward strand.
GCCTTGGCCTTTTTTATATTACCACTCTCCATTAGTGCAATAGCCAGTATATAATGAGCCTGTGCTGACCCTGGTAACCTATCGGTCACTTTTTTTAATAAGGCTACAGCATTTGTATACTCTTTTCTCTCAAACGCCTCGCTACCTTTTAAGAAATAGTCAGCCGCCTTATCAAAGTCACCATTTGCTGTATGTATATTTGCCATGAGGATATTGAGGAAAGGTTTTAACTGCTTTTGTTTGCCTGCCTCTTGGCAGGATAATATTGATTGGGTGTATTCTCCCTTATCCTGGTGAGCGACTGCAAGATTGATGTGAAAATCAGCATCTTCTGGTGCAAGCTTTAGAGCCCTATTACAAATATCTACGGCCTCATCTGCCATGCCATTTAATAAATATAGACCAGCCACTTTATAACCCGGAAGATATTCAGGTTCTATTGCCATCACATTTACAAGTATGTTAATGGCTTTATCAATATTACCCTCTTTTTCATATAAACTTGTAAGTAACGTATTTGCCTGCAGGTTATTCGGGTCAAAAGATATCAGATCCTCAAGCGTCTTTATTGCATCCTTATTCCTTCCTGTTACTATATATGCCCGGGTAAGATTGAGGTGTGCATCTACCATACGTTGGTTTTTTTCAATTGCCTTTTCAAACTGCTTGATACACTCCTCAAAGTTCCCTTCTCTTAAATAAGCAAGGCCAAGGATATCATAGGCTCTAGCCTCATCTGGATTTGACTTAATAATCTCTTCACATTGGCGAATACACTTCCCTAATTGACCAGTTGCGAGACTAAAACCTGCCATTTTTATATTTCCAATAGATGGTTTTAACTCAAGAATCTTCTGAAACACTGCTTCTGCACTTTTAAAATCTCTTAAGTTTACATATGTGTTCCCAAGAATCTGCATTATATTCAAATTTTCAGGTTCCATTGCAAGTACATCTTTGCTCAACCTGACTATTTCATTATAATTGCCTTCTTTTTCCAAAAGCCTCATAAGACCTATTTGAGCAGGAATGAATTCTGGAGAAAGGCCTATTGTCGTCTTGAATTCAAATCTTGCCTCTTCTAATTGCCTGTTTTCAATTAAGGCAAGGGCCAAAACATAATGAGGCTGTATAAAATCTGGTATCTTCTCTGTTACCTCCTTTAACGAAACTATAGCGTTTTTATAATCTTTTCTTTGAAACAGTACACAACCCTCTATAAAATTAGCTAAAGGAGGTAAAATGACAGGGCTTAATTTACGTACTTTTTGAACCTCATTAAATGCCTCATCATATTTTGACAATTTCAAGTAGAAAAGACCAAGTTGAGTGTGAACAGCTAAATCATCTGGCTTTTTCTTTAAAATGCGGGTCAGGCACTCAACTGCCTTATCAAGTTCTCCCTGCTTCTCATAAATCAGGGACAAAAGCATCCGGGCTTCATAATTATCATGATCAATTTCTGACAAAATGAGATTACAGTGTCTTTCTGCCAAGTCAATTTTGTCTCTCTGAGCATACAACCTGGCAATTGCTATATGTGCAGTTAATAACTTATCATCAAGTTTAAGGGCTTCTTCATAATTTATTATTGCATCTTCAATCAAACCCTGTTCAGTGTGAATCTGCCCCAGACAAGTATATGCATTTTGATAATTGGGATTTCTCTCAATCTCAGCCCTGCATATATCTTCTGCCTCCAAAAGTTTTTCGAGGACCAGAGACTCTGCCTTGCCGAGCCTTCTCAATTCAATTGCTTTAGATAAACTTATGTTTGCAAGTAGAATGTGTGCATCTGAGAAATCAGGTTTGATCTTGAGTGCCGTTTCCAGTTTTGCAATTGCCTTTTCATAATCCTCTAAATTTGAATATGAAACGGCCATGTAATAGTGAATATTAGCGTTCCTTGGATTCTTTGCTAACTCCTTTTCAAATATCTCTAAAGCTTCCCTATTCCTTTGAACTTTTGCAAATACAAGTCCTTGTTCAAGATCTCGCTTTTTCCAGACATCTTTACCTATATAAACGTAAAAGGCAGCAAATAGAATACATATAATTACTATGATTGGAGTAGCAACAAATATGAGCCAGAATTTCCATCTTTTACCTTTGTTACTTTGAAATTTTTGAGAATCATTCATAAAAATAAATCTCCTGTAAGAATTACTTAATTTCCATTATGATTTGAATGTAAATAATAAAAAAACATAGTCGGATACAAAGTCAATATCACTATAAACCTCAACCATAAATCCATCTAAACTGTAATACTCTCTATTTTAGATTGCCTTCTCTCAGATTTTCTCAGGAACCAGACCACTGGAAATAACAATGCAAGGGCAATAACAAAAAATGGTATCCCTCCTCTGCTATGGAGAAGACTGTCAGTTAAGTATGTCTTATCCACATAACATCCTAACACACTGAGAACCGCAATTCTTAGCCCATTTTTAAGTATTGCGATTGGAAAAACTGACAGAAGTACGACAATTTTCCTCCATCCACTCGATATATAAAGATGGCCTGAGAGCAAGGCCGCAACAAAGAGGGCTGTGGCAGATGTGACCCCACTGCACTGTTTGGCCACTTCAATACTTACACCTGATAATTGAAAAGTGAAGCCATCCCGAGAATACGGAATACCCGTTAACATTAAATAAAAATGAAATACCTCAACAGATCCCTTTTGTAATAGAGAAATAACCATATCTTTTAAAAATATGGGGAACGGCATCATGAAAACGAGAATCAATAATGGCAAAAACATAGTTTTAAATGATTCAATACCATAGAAAAGAACAATACCTCCAAACCAGAAAATAAAAGCAGAAAATGTTAAAAGAGATGATAAATCTTTTTGATTAAGATTAATAATATGAAATTTTCCTAATATATAAAGAACAATACCAGCAGTTATAATAGCGCCACCATATACAAAAGAATAATGGACTCCCGAAAAAATTTCTTTTCTTTTTGTATATATCATATAACCGCTCATCAAAGGAATAAATATAATGTAAGAGGTGATTTGAAATAAAGAAGACACTATGCTCATAAGTGGCATATAAAAGATTATGAATGTAACGATAGAGAACAAGAAAAATAATATATTTCTTGAAAATATTTGTCTTTTTAAATCCATAATAATCAGTATGCTTTTATAACCTTAATTGAGCGATTTATGTAGCTGCATCCTTTATGTTGCGTAACTTAGCAGAAACTTAACAATCAAATACCAACTAACGATCATCAAGCTAAAAAAATTGTATATCAGGATTCCTCACTACATTTCATAAGATATGCAGATGATAAAGGAATATTAAATCTATAGCAAAACCTTAAAAAGAGCCACAAATAGATATGCGCTATCTAATGTTAGACAACATTATTGTTAGCTACAATAAACACCGCAATACATTTTGTCAAGTTGATTTTCTTGTTTTATTTACTAAAGAGCCTCCACATAAACTTACAAAGATGTGGGCAGTAAATATGTTATAATTAACCCTAATTACGATGGAAGGAGGACTATCTTCTTTTTTATTTTAATAAATTTTTTTCTATTCTTCAATCACGGCAAAATAGGCAATAAAATATCCGAAACAACCCGGTGTCCTTCTGCTGTAAGATGTCCTTCGTGTGAATAAAACCATTTACCGGGTTCCATCTTGTACCTTTCACATAAACGTGTTGCAAGATCAATTACATCCACATTCATCTTTCCTTTACTCTCCACAATTATTTCACGTAAGTAGTCCTGAAATTGTGATGAGACCGAATTTGGACGTTCAATATAAGACCTTCCCGGCATTAAGATCAAACTTAACTTAACTTTGTTTTCAGTACATTCATCATGTATTTTATCTACTAGAGCTAAAAAAAGATTGATAGCATGATTAAATCTGCCTTTAAATTGTTCAGAATAATCTGGTATCCTGGAAAAATTCATTTTTAGTAGCCGAAACAATTCAATTTTATCCACGATGCGAGAGATCAAACTATTAGCATTATAGCCTTCACCCAAGACTACATTTGTCAGATTTTTTTTATATTGCTCCGCCGGTTTAAGTACCATGGGAACTGGTGTATTTCTTAGTATGAGTTCATCAGATATTAATTCATAAAATGGCTTCCCGCGATTTGCCTGTAATGGAAAGGGAAGTTCATTGTCGAATAAATCATTTCCAAGGTAGACTACCAACAGAACAACATCAGGTGAGAATTTTAAAATCCTTTTTTTGATTAATAAATACTCCTGGTCAGTACTATAACCGGGAATACCATAATTAAGATAAAAATTATCATTTACATCTCGCGAATTAAGTAGCTGAATAAAGGTTTCACTATCGTTCACACCAAAGGAAAACGTAAAGCTGTCACCAACGAAAGCGTAAGTAAGACCAGTCTGTTCCTTTCTCTTTTTAGAACCAGTACGAAATCCCAGTGAATTGATTGAGTAGCTTACATCATAGTCATAGTGTTTATGTCGGCCATTCCAGTTTGGGTCTAACTTCCAGCCCAGATCTTTGTCATAAACCATCATACCATAATCAAGATGATCACTATTCTCAATATGGTGCCTTTTAAATCTGAGGATCATTTCACTAACTACAAGCACAACAAAAAAACTAAAAAGCGTGATTATAGTTACAAAAATAACTAATTTGATTTTTGACAACTCTTTTAACTTCCTCCGCCTGAAAAATGTATTTTATTTTATTTGTAACACCTTTAAAGTTAGAATTTAGTTGTGACGTATTTGAAGCTCTCTGTATTGATTCGGCGATCTCTGGAGCAGCTGTAGCAAGTATTAAAAAGCACTATACAGTTGAAACCTATTATACTTATTGCGCTATCTTTCAATCAATACATTTACTTCAAAAAAATCCATAAATATTATTGTCAATGACCACCGGCATACAGGTAGGCTGTGTCACAATTGAAATTTATATTCCCGCCCATCTTCAAGCAAAGAAAAAACCGCACATAATCTGGTGGTTAGCTTTATGTGTTCGTTAACTGTTTCTTGACACTTGAATCGCATTAATAATATTTCTTGTCGTAGTTATTGTTTTAATTCCAGGCACATCAAATGGCGATTTTGATAACTTCTTTGAAACTGCTGAAAAAAACAGCACCATCTCTTTGCCGGATTAAAACTTCTTCTCTTTTTGCAATCTTCAAGAGTTAACTGGATTTATTCGTTAGCTACCCGCTATTCATTATTCGGGAGAAATGCCCAAAGCATCAGCCATACCCTTTCCATATGCCGGATCGGCTTTCATGCAGTTGCCGATATGGCGGAGCTTAATCTCCTTGGGGGCATCTCCCATAGCACAAGCTGTGTTACCAAAGAGTGTTTCCTGTTGTTCAGGGCTCATTAATCGAAAAAGTAAACCAGGCTGGGTGTAATAATCGTCTTCATCACGATGATTCCAATGATCAGCTGCCCCGTCCAGGCTGAGAGGAGGTTCTGAAAACTCCGGTTGCTGTCCCCACTCACCGTAACTGTTAGGCTCATAGCCGAGCGTGCTGCCGTGGTTACCGTCAACTCGCATTGCACCATCGCGGTGGTAGCTGTTAAAGGGACAGCGTGACGCGTTAACCGGAATAAGGTGGTGGTTCACACCAAGCCGATAACGCTGCGCATCAGCGTATGCAAACAGCCTTCCCTGTAGCATCCTGTCAGGTGAAAAACCGATACCTGGCACAATGTTTGCCGGATTGAAAGCTGACTGCTCGACTTCTGCAAAATAATTTTCCGGGTTTCGATTCAGCTCTAAAACACCTACCTCAATCAAAGGATAATCTTTATGAGGCCAAACTTTAGTCAGATCGAATGGATTAAAATTACATTTATTTGCTTCATCCTCAGGCATTACCTGGATTCTTATATCCCATTTAGGATATTCACTATTATCAATACTTTCCAGTAAATCACGCTGATGGCTTTCTCTATCCTTCGCTATTATTGCTTCAGCTTCCTGGTTAGTTAAACATTTAATTCCCTGTTGCGTCTTAAAATGAAACTTAACCCAGACACGTTCGTTTTTATCATTGATAAGACTGAATGTATGACTGCCATAACCATTCATATGCCGATACGAGTATGGAATGCCACGCTCACTCATGGTTATGGTAATCTGATGTAGCGCCTCAGGCAGCAATGTCCAGAAGTCCCAGTTATTGTGAGAGCTTCGCATGTTTGTGCGGGGGTCACGCTTCACTGCGTGATTAAGGTCAGGGAACTTGAGAGGATCGCGTAGAAAAAAGACTGGTGTGTTATTACCAACCAGATCCCAGTTACCCTCCTCGGTGTAGAACTTAATAGCAAAGCCCCTGATGTCGCGTTCAGCATCGGCAGCGCCACGTTCACCGGCCACTGTGGAGAAACGTACAAAAAGCTCAGTCTTCTTGCCTATTTCTGAGAAAATTTTTGCCCTGGTGTAGCGGGTAATGTCGTGAGTGACGGTGAAGATTCCATACGCCCCGGAACCCTTGGCATGCATACGCCTCTCAGGGATAATCTCTCGATCAAAGTGCGCAAGTTTCTCCAGAAACCAGACATCTTGCAGCAACTGAGGACCATGAGGTCCTGCAGTCATCACGTTCTGATTATCAGGTACGGGAGCACCAGCATTGGTGGTCAACTTCTCCTTGTCATCTTTCATGGTTTTCCTCCTATTAGATTTTTGTGCAGCGAACGTCTGAAGTGAGGTACGCTATTTGGCAAAAAACAATAAATAAAATACATCTTGGTGAATACATATTTCACAAAAATATCTCAGAAACCCTAAACTCTCCTGGTCAGTATAAATTCTTGTGAAATCACCTTTTAATAATCTCTCTTGATATTCCGTGTAAAGTGGTACCGAAAGTAAAGTTTGAAATTTATGAACAGGCAATCGCCAAATTGTTTTATATGAAGCTCCTCGTTTTGATCGTAGAGATGAATAAATAACATTAGTATATGTGTTTTATCCGCTTAATTTTGCACTGGCAAGGCGGTTTATACTGACCCCCCTGCTTTAAGAAACAATTTATCAAATATTTCACCGTTATTTGCAGACTCAAGGGAATTCCATATCTGCTTTGAAATCTTTCCTATCATTTGCAGAGTTTACATAGCGCTGGGAACGATTAAAATCTTCGCCACATCCGTATACTACCTAGCCCCGACATCTGATTACCCCACCAGGCAACCCTTCCAGTCATCAGAGCGGAGTTCAGCTCCACTTTTATCTATAATAAACCCCTCAATACCGGATGTTCTTTTTATAAATTCTGATCCCATTAGAGGTCCCATAACAAAGACAGCAGTTGCCAATGCATCGGCCTCCATTGCATTGCGGGCCCGGATACTGACAGATGCGGTTTCCCGGGCAGGCAACCCGGCAATAGGAGAAACGAGGTGATGAAAGAGCTTTTCTTGATCAAAGTAAACCTCATAGTTTCCCGAGGTTGCTATAGCTCCACTCTGGAGTGTGAGCACCTCTTTGTACTGGTCATCCCGCCAGGGATCCTGTATGGCGATCTGCCAGGGTTTATTGCCACCTTTGCCGCCGTAGGCAGCAATATCTCCACCGCCGTTAACGAAAGCGTGCTGGATGCCTTGCTGGCGAAGAACACTCATAGCACGGTCAATGATGTAGCCTTTGGCAATGCCGTCGAGAGTGACCCCCATGGAGCTTCTGGCAAACGAGACTGCCTTCTGGGAAAGCATCACGTGCCCGGTCCCGACTCTATCCAATGTTTCCCTCAAAACCTCTGGCGTAGGAGGTACTCCTTTTTCAGCAAAGCTTTTTTTATAAAGATCAACAATAGGCTTGACCGTAATATCGAATGTACCCTGGGTGATAGCGTGGTAGTGGATCGAGGACCTCAGTACTTCCATCACCTCAGGAGGCACATCTGTGAGAGCGCCGTCTGCGTTAAGCTGGCTAATGTGTGAGTCGCTCTTATGACGGCTCATAATGGAGCTCAGCCGTTCAACTTCTGCAAAAGCGAGCCCCATGGCCTCCTCAGATTGCGCCCGGGACTCATGGACGACAATCATGGTGACGACGGTTCCCATAGCTAACCGGCTCGTGGAGACTCTGAACAGATGGCGATTGAATTTTGCGGCCTCACTGGGAAGGGGGATGGTGAGAGCGGCCAAACTGAGGCTCAGAGATCCAGAGAGGGCGAGAAACGTCCTCCGGCTGATTGTTTTAGTATTCTGGATCGAGTGCGGTTTCATGACTTGGTCTCCTTTCTAGTGCGAGGACTTAATTATGTCGTCGCACAGTTATCGATTCTTCCTTGGAGACCGTTGAAAGACTTTGTACTCATAAGTTTCCGATCTCCAACCTTCTGTTTAAGTGTTACACTGATATTCTGCAATAGTATCTTAATTATTCTTAAGGCAGCTCGAAAGATTCAGATGGATTGTCAGCTTTTCGCTTCGTATCATCTGAGCTTTTCACTCTCCTGTCGTCCTTTATCAAGTGCACTGATATATAAAATCACCTGTTTTGCATCGGGGATTTTGGCCGTGATTTCAAAGAATGTGCGAATGATGTCTTTGCGGGCGATAATGCCGACAACTTTTCCATCGCGCAGAACCGGCAGGCTGAGGATCAGTTGATTGCTTTCGACAAATTTTGAAACGGCTGTCATAAAGGGAGCATCTTCTGTGATCGTGAGGGTATTCTTTTCCGGTTCCAGATAATCACCCACATTAAGCGGCAACGGCACTTCATTATAAATTACGTCCATCAGGCCAACCATACATCCCTGCTGTGAAAACATACCGACGAAGTTACCGTCAGAGTCAACCACCGGGGCGGAAAAGACATGTTTCTTCTTCAATTTTTTAGCCGCGTCACGAATAGTCATATCAGGGGTTAAAATCAGCAATCTTTTGGTCATGATATCTCTTACATGCGGTACCTTCCCCATCATATGCTGCGATTCAGTAGTTGTTATCGTATGCGACTTTTTTATAGGATTATTCTTATCTTTTGGTATTTTTAGCATTTTTCCTCTCCATCCTTCATTTGGTGAAAGCCGTTACCAGCCATAGTTGATATTTTCTGTGCAGATTCATAGCTGGCATCGATTACCTCGCATGAATCACACTTCGCTAACGTCTCTTTCCTGTCGGATCCGGGTTCACAGTGACAGGAGTGCACATGGGTTTGCTTTCTCAGCAATACTCCGAAGGTGACACTAAAACCAGCAAACAGGATAATGACGAACGTAATTAATAACTCTAACAAGCTCGGTTCCTTCCATATAATACTTAATCTCTGCCTGATCCACTTCTCAGGAGTGAGTAAAATCATCTACTATCCAAAATCGTCAAACTTGACATTTTCGGTCTCCACACCAAGATTATCCAGCATGTCCTCCACCGATTGAGTCATTACCGGAGGGCCGCACATGTAGTATTCGATATCTTCGGGGGCCTGATGGTCAGCCAGATAGCTGTCGTACAGCACCTGATGAACATAGCCGGTGAGCCCAGTCCAGTTGTCTTCGGGCGCCGGACGGGACAGCGCAAGATTAAAGGTAAAATTCTCATGTTCTTTGGCCAGTTGCGCGAAATGATCCAGGTAGAAACATTCACCCAGATTGCGGGCATTGTACCAGTATGAAATCATGCGTTGACTGTTCCGGCCTTTGAGCAGTTCAAGAATATGGCTGCGCAGGGGAGCCATGCCAGCCCCCCGGCCAATGTAGACCATCTCTGCTTCGGATTCATTGATAAAGAATTCCCCGTAAGGACCGGAAATGTTTACCTCATCTCCAGGTTTCAAGTTGAAAATAAAGGATGAGGCCACACCCGTCGGTATCCCCGGATCCGGTGGCAGTGCAATGCGAACGTTTAGCATGATAATACCCTTTTCCCCCGGGTAGCTTGCCATCGAGTAAGCACGTGTTATCGGTTCCGTAACTCTGGATGTAACGTCCCACAGATTGCGCTTATCCCATTCCGGTCGGAACGCTTCCGGAATATCGAAGTCTTTATAACTCAGCTCATGGGGTGGAACGTCGATTTGGATATAGCCGCCCGCTTTAAAGTCGACTTCTTCCCCGGCAGGCAACTCCAAAATAAGCTCCTTGATAAAATCGGCCACGCTGTCATTGGATCGAACCTTGCAAACCCACTTCTTAGCCTCAAACACCTCGGGTGGTACTTCAATATCCATATCCTGCTTTACCGACACCTGGCAGGCCAACCGAAGCCCTTCACGGCTCTCTCGTCTGGTAATATGCGCCAATTCCGTCGGCAGGATGTCACCGCCGCCATCGAGCACCTTAACCAGGCATTGGCCGCAAGTACCGCCTCCGCCGCATGCCGAAGCAACAAAAACACCCTGGTCTGCCAGACATCCCAACAGCTTGCCGCCGGGCTGGGTAACAAATTCTTTTTCTTTGTTGACCACCATCTTAATATCACCGCTGGGCAATAATTTTGCTTTGGCGAACACAATCAAACTGACCAGTATCGAAGCGATGAGGGTGAATAATCCCACGGCAATAATCAACTCGCTCATAACCGAATCTCCATTGATTTAATTAATTTTAACCTCACGTTACTCTATAGCTGAATAAGAATAACTGACCAAGATTGAGATCCCAACTCAGTCTTGTCTCATAACTTAATACCCGCAAACGCCATGAATGCCAGCGCCATCAGGCCGGCAACCGTAAACGTGATTCCCAACCCCCGCATACCAGCCGGCGGATTGCTGTATGCCAGTTTTTCCCTGATACCAGCCAGGCAGACGAGTGCCAGCGACCAGCCGGTCCCTGAGCCCAGACCGTAGACAATACTTTCCGAAAAGTTGTAGTTACGCTCAACCATAAACAGCGATCCTCCCAGGATAGCGCAGTTGACGGTGATAAGAGGCAGGAAAATTCCGAGGGTGTTGTACAGTACAGGCACAAATCGATCCAGCACCATCTCCAGAATCTGCACCACTGCCGCAATGACCCCGATGTAGGCCAAAAGACCCAGAAAGGTTAAATCGAGCGCGGGCTGGCCGGCCCAGGATAAGGCACCTGGCTTGAGCAAAAACTGAAAAATGATATTATTGACAGGTACTGTGATCGTTTGAATAAGGATCACCGCCACGCCTAATCCTATAGCGGTCTTGACACTTTTTGATATGGCCAGAAACGTGCATATACCCAGAAAAAATGCCAGTGCCATGTTTTCGATAAAAACAGATTTTATAAAAAGACTCAGATAATGTTCCATAGGATTAATCCTCTTCGTTTTGTTCGGGTTTCCAGGTCCTGATGCCCCAAATCAAAAATGCAATCAGAAAGAAGGCACTCGGCGGCAGTACCATCAGGCCGTTATTGACGTACCAACCACCGTTGGTTACGGACTTTAATATTTCAACGCCAAAAAGCGTGCCCGATCCGAGCAGTTCCCGGAAAAACGCCACAATCAGCAATACCAGTCCGTACCCCAGGCCGTTACCGATTCCATCCAGCAAGCTCTGCCGCGAGGCATTTTTCATGGCAAACGCTTCCGCCCGACCCATAACAATGCAGTTGGTAATGATCAGCCCCACATACACCGACAACTGCTTGCTGATGTCAAACAGAAACGCCTCCAGTATCTCCGACACCACAATCACCAGTGTAGCAATAATTGTGATCTGAACCCCGATGCGAATACTGCTCGGTATCTGATTACGAATCAAACTAATGGAGAAACTGGAACATGCCACCACAATGGTGACACAGATCGTCATCACAAAGGCGGTTTGCATTTTACCGGTCACCGCCAGGGCCGAGCACACACCAAGTATCTGCAGGGCGACCGGGTTGCGGTTGATTATAGGGTTCAACAGTAGTTCTGTGATTTTCGGTTTTGCCATTTCATGCTCCTTCGGCTTGAAGCCGCTCTAATAATTTCTTAAAACCATCGTTGCCCATCCAGTATTTTATTAAGTCAGTCACACCGTTGGCTGTCAGCGTCGCACCGGACAGACCGTCAACCTGATATTCAGCCTCGGGGCTGCTTTTGTCGGCAACGCCCTTGACAAGGTGGAATTGAACGCTGCCCTCTTTGCCGTATATCTTCTTTCCCACCCACTGGGCTTGCCACTTGGAGTTATCGACTTCGCCGCCAAGTCCAGGGGTTTCGGAATGCTCGTAAAACGTGATGCCGCGGATCGTTTTTAAATCGTCACTTAAGGCCAGAAACCCATAAAGCGTCGACCACAGCCCTTTGCCGTCTATCGGCAAAATGACTTGATCCAGCTTGCCGTTTTTTTTCACCAGATATACCAGGGAATACTTCTCCCTGCGTCCGATTCCCGCATAATCCTTCTCTGGTGGTATTTTGACGCTCAGTTCAGGATCTCTGGCCGCCGCCCTTTGATCAAAAGTTTCCGGATCGAGTTGATCTTTGGCAACATACTCGCCGGTTGCAAGATCAACGATGCGCGTCTCGATCTGTTTAAACGATTCTTCCACGGATGCCTTGGTATCGTATAGATCGGCCACGATCAGGATATTTATTTTACGATCCAGAACCTTGTTGGCCTCCTGCCTGGGGCGCAATCCAATCGCCGCTCCCGCGACCAGCAGAGAACAGGTAGCAGCCAAAGCTATTGCCACGATAAACGTTTTGCTAACTGATTCATGTGCCATTTCGAATCTTTCTTCTCTTGATATTGGCCTGCAGCACGAAGAAGTCAATCAAGGGAGCGAAGACATTGGCCAGCAAAATTGCCAACATTACTCCTTCGGGATAAGCAGGGTTTATAACGCGTATCAGAATAGTCAATACGCCTGCCAGGGCGCCATAAAACCATTTGCCGGTTTCCGTCAGGCTCGCCGACACCGGATCTGTGACACAGAAAACCAGACCGAATGCAAAGCCACCTACCACCAGGTGCCACCACGGCGGCATCAGAAACATCGAATTGGTATTGCTACCGATTATCCACAGGAATGTCGAAAATCCCATGCCGCCGATCAACATGGACACCATCACGCGCCAGGAGCCGACACCGGTAAAAACAATAATGATGGCGCCGATCAAGCAGGCCAATGCAGACGTTTCACCCAGCGATCCCGGCAAAACACCCAGGAAGGCCTGGGACCAGCTCACATTGACGGCCTCCATGCCGCTACTGACATCGGTGGTTGCCAGGGCCGTAAGTGGAGTGGCCCCGCTGACCCCATCGACCACCACCCAGACCGCATCACCGCTGTTCTGTGCCGGATAGGCAAAATAGAGAAATGCTCTGCCAGCAAGTGCAGGATTGACAAAATTCCTGCCGGTGCCGCCAAACAGTTCTTTGGCGACAACAACACCGAAGCTGATCCCCAGCGCCGCCTGCCACAAGGGAATCGTAGGCGGAAGCGTAAGGGGAAAAATCAAACTGGTGACCAATAAACCTTCATTAACATCCTCTTTGCGTACGATACCAAACAACACTTCCCAGGCCCCGCCCACCGCCACACTGACCATATAAACGGGGATAAAGTAAAGTGCTCCGTGAATGATATTGGAGAGAAAACTGTTGGGGTCATAGCCTGCCAGGTTCGTCAGCACGGCACCACGCCAGCCCGGTACTGCGGCAATGTTCATTTCCTGCATGGCATTATTGGCCTGGTAGCCGGTGTTCCACATTGCCATAAATATGCACGGGATCATAGCGTAGACCACAATCGTCATGATGCGTTTCAGATCCATGGAGTCGCGCACGTGCGGCTCGACGGTGGTGACTCTGTCGGGGGTATACAGGAACGTGTCTGTAGCTTCAAAAAGCGGGTATAATCTTTCCAGCTTCCCGCCCTCTTCAAAGGACGGCCTGATTATGTCGAGAAATTGTCTTATTGACTTCATGGTTAGCTCTTATCCTTCTTTTTCAATATGGGTCAAAACGTTTCTCAAGAGTGGACCGTAATCGTATTTTCCGGGGCATACAAACGTACACAGTGCTAAATCTTCCTCATCCAGCTCCAGACAACCCAGATCCTGGGATTTTTCGCTGTCACCAACAATCAATGACCGCAGAAAATAAGGTGGTTCGATATCAAGCGGCATGACCTTCTCGTACGAGCCGATGGGCACCATCGCACGCCGATCACCTTCGGCAGAACTGGAAAAGGCAAGCTTGCGATCCCGGCCAAATAACGAGGATGCAAACAGGGCCTTGACAGAAAAACGGTTAAAGCCAGCCAGGGCCCAGCCGAGAAATTTCCGTTCCTGTCCTTCGGCAATGACCGAGATCTGCAGATGGACGCGTCCCAGAAAAGCATAGCCGCCTCTGGCCTGCCGGCCCGAAAACACGGAACCGGATATAACCCGCACATTATCACTGTTCAATTCGCCTGTGACCAGTTCATCGATGGCAGCTCCCACCCGAGTCCGGATCAATCTTGGGTTTTTCACCTTCGGTCCTGCCAGAGAAACCACCCGCTCCAGATAAAGCCTGCCGGTAGTAAACAGCCGTCCGACCGCAATGACATCCTGATAGTTGATACTCCACACGGTTTTTTGATCACTGACCGGATCCAGGAAATGAATGTGCGTGCCAGTCAACCCTGCCGGGTGGGGCCCGGTAAACTCCTGCATCGATACGCTGGCGATTCCATCGCCCGGGATATCTACACCGGGACACTTGCAGATATACACTGGGCCGTCCGACATTCGGGAAATGATTTGCAAACCATGGCAAAAATCCTCTGCATGCTCTTTAATGATCGGAGCAGGATCGCACGCCAGCGGGTTGGTATCCATAGCGGTAACGAAAATCGAGTGCGGTGCGCTGTATGGGGCCGGCACCTTACTGTATGGCCGGGTGCGAAGCACCGTCCACATGCCGGATTGAATTAACATATCCTGCACCTCAGCACGCCCCAGGCTATCCAGTTTCGCGGCGTTGAATGACGGGAAGGTTCTTCATCCTCGCCTTCCACTTCATCAATGACAATGGATTCAAACTTGCGCTTGTCCCCACGATTGATAGCAACTACCTTCCCGCATCCGGGTGAGGTAAACTGTACCCCAGGTGTTTTTTTATCTTCAAACAGAATCTGTCCCAGCTTGACCGAATCACCCACCTGAACCACCATCTTGGGCTTCATGCCAATGTAATCATCGCCCACCAGGGCAACGCGATTCACCGTTGGCCCGGAATCGATATTCTGGGCAGGTGCTCCGGTAATCGGCAGATCCAGACCTTTGCGAATTCTAAACATTTTAATTTTCTTAAATGGAGAATTCTGATTTCACGTTACCAGAAAAATCCAGGGTGTTCTGATGACCAGGAACATGAAGATCAACAGATTGGGCAAGGTAACCACTCGATTTAAATATGTAGCAATATTAGAAATTTGTATTGTAGAACTTAGGTATTGTATAGAAAATATGAAGACGAAAGTCAAGCAGTTTTAGTAAATTCGGAGTTTCGGATCTCACGGATTCAATCTGATACCAAACCATAATGCAAACGGAGGTTTGTGCCAGGGGGAAAACGGGGGAAATCTCCCCTGGACTGAATGGTGCTAATCATAGATTTTCATGGTAAAGATAAAACTTGTTTCGTTTTGTGAAGCTATCAAACAAGTTTGCATTTTACCTTGATTTAAAGTGTAAATGTTGGTTACATTGTTGATTAGCATGGTTGCTGCAAATTGGAAATCAAAAAATTGCTTGTTTTTTTGCAAGAGAATATTGGAGAATTAAGAAAACCAGACCATACATGGCCATCCCTCAATGGCTTCTATGTATATTGTCTTAAATGCAATACTTAGATTAACACATAAGATATTATTCCTCTTGCAATTTTATTTTTTCAAATATATAATCCTTTTTTGATTTACCGTACTTTTACAGGATTTACCGTAAACAAACAGTGTTTGTAAGGGTGCTTTAGATGGTATTCTACAATACGTGTTTAATTCATAAGTAGCTGACGTATAAGGGGTTTGCGAACTAAGCGCCAGTAACTCAGCTGGATAGATCATCAGATTTCTAATCAGATTCAGGCCATTTCTCTAAGTAGTTGAAAACAAACACAAGTCTTTTAATCACTTGACCTTATCTATTGTTTCTGAATAGGTTCTGTCATGTGATTTTACCTCAATTTAGCTCTCTCATGGACACTATATGGACACCAGATTTTTCTACTAAATGTTTGCTTCTTTGCTTCAAAGCATAAGTATCAACATCCCATCTTTCCCAGATTAAAATCTTCAGAACAGTCATCAATAATTTTCTATAATTTGGCTCAAACCTTGAATAAGGAATAAACTTCATGATATTGAAATAAACTTGTTTGCAAAGTAGAAAAGTTATATTACTAAACAATCTGGTCAGGGAGAGTACTCAGCTCCACTTATATCTTGATACCAGGAAACAACTGACACTCTCTTTTGTAAGCCGATATTCATTTGATATTGAGAATATATACAAATTTGTCGTAAGTCCTTATATTTCCGCTTTATTTAGCAAACCAACACAACTATCATACCTTTACCAATTTCAAGAGTTACGTTTTATATAAATATGTTTGATCCTTTAACTATATATGCAGCATTAGAAGCTTTGGGAATGGTGAAAAAACAAATTGTTTTATTTCATATTTAAGACTAGATAAATTATTCACGTGCCGTTTACTGACTAGATGAATCAAACTTTAACTCAATCTGAGAACTCCATTGTAATATTACATTTAAGCGACCTGCATTTTGATGGCAATGATAACTGTCAAGATTCAATTGATCGACAAGGTGTATTCGGGACATTGATAGATGAAATAAAATCTCTTGATGAAGAATGGAGACCAAATATAGTTTGCATCACAGGTGATGTTGCGTATCAGAACAAACAATCTGGATATGAGGCGTCAATAGAATGGTTAAATACGTTACTACATGAATTAGCCATAGAAAAAGAAGGAGTCTTTTTCTGCCCTGGCAATCATGATGTCAATAGAGTAAAAGCGTCGTTTTTAGTCCGACCGGATAAAGTAAAAGACGCAGATCGAATATTGAGCTTGCCAATTGCAGACCACTTCAAGTCACTCTTTGCCAGGTATGAAGAATTTTGTAAAACATTATCATTACCAGCCTATTGCTTTAATGGGTCACAAGAATACATAGTTGGTAAGAGATCATATAAAGATATAAATTTTGTATGCAACAACTCTTGTTGGTGTTCAATGGATGAGGATGACAAAGGCTCTTTATGGTTAGGCCTAAATTTCATAAAATCGCTAGGCTTGCCTGAAATATCAAATCCCAGATTTCCAATAACAATAGCTTTGTTTCATCATCCTAAAGAATATTACAACGAAAGTGAAACCAATCGGTATGGCAATCGTGAATCCACTATAGACTATCTGTCATCAAGATGTCATATTATATTGACGGGGCATACTCATGGACGTCCGAGAAAGCCTGACATAATACATGATAATGCAATAAAGTTTTCTGGAGGATGTTATATATCAGATCAATACCGCAACAGTTGTTCTTTAATACGATTATGGCCTGAAAGAATGTGTATAGATTATCGGCAATATGAGTGGGATGGAGGGCAAAGCCGCTGGACTAAATTTTATGAAGAACTCGATTATAAGTTGCGCATAATAGAAAAATTTAAGAATCCAGATTATCAGCCTGCACGGGAAGTCCAGCAAGGAATAGAAGCTGAAGCTGAAAGAGAACATTCATTAAAAGAAATAGAAGAAATACATAAAACTATTTTTGATCATATCACTTCATTAGATAATACTAAAGCAATCGACCATTATGAGAAGAATCTAAACGTGATTGATGCTCATAGGGATAAATATAAGGAAACCATTAAACAAATAGAATTGTTAATTTTGGAAGCAAAAGATGGACGAACTTGAGAATCGCCAAAAATTAAATAGATACATAAAAGAAGAGAACAATGCCGATGCGCTTAAGCTCTTAGATAGCACTTCACTATCTCCAGTTTGGTGTCATTTGGCGGTTCCAGTTTATGTGGCTATAGGAAAAGAGAGTTTGGCAATACAAACTATAGTATGGGCAAAAGAGAACGCAGACATTCTCGTGTGGAGACGCTGTATCTATGAGTTTGCAAAAGCTGATTGGAAGCGGATTTTCGGACATGACCCTAAAGGGATTATTGTTTTACCGGATAAAGACACACAAAATAGAAAAGAAGATGTTGATAAAATTCTCGAAGTTATGCAGCCAGTTTTACTTCATATAGAAGGAGATGAATGTGTTTCAAGTAAACTTGAAGCCGAAATACTGTTTATCGCTTTTAATGCGTTCTGGTTATTAGGAAACATAGAGAAGGTTAGAAAGTTAGCGTATTATCTTGAAACCATGCAACCTGCATCAATAGGATTAGCTAATTTAGCTATGATGGGGCTTGTAAAACCGGGTAGCCTTAAAAGCAATTTTCCTGAAAGATTAAACAAAGAAAATCCTGATTCTTTTAATGCAAAAATGCTCTCACAATTACTTAAAGCAGAACTATTTGAACAGAGTAAAAGCGCTTTTGAGTCGCTAAAAGCATTTTCACCGGGAATAGAAAAGGAAGACAGACTCAGGTATTGCCAAGGGCTTTTTCATGTAGCACAATTTCTTGGTGAACCTGCAATCACGGAATGTATTAAGCTATCAGAGGAACTAATAGGTAAAGAAAATAGTTTTTGCAAATTGGCAAAGGCGGAGTGTCTATTAAATTCAGACGATATAGATGGTGCCGAAAAAATTGCAGAAAGTTGTAAAGATGAGGAGAATCCACAGTGGTTACAGATATATGCCTTCATTCAGGCAAAGAAAGAAAAATTCGAAGATGCTATAAAATACTATGAAGAAGCTTCTAGGCTTATGGCACATCCTGAGGTATTTGCAACGCTAGGCAGATTGGCAACTCTGGCATCTGAAAAAGACGATAAATTCCGTAATAATATTATTGATGCTTATAAATCTTTACTAGAACTTGAACCAGACAATCTGTCTGCAAGACACAATTTAGCTTTTGAATTGGCAAGGTCAGGACGTATTCAAGAAGCCAAAGAACATTTTGAGTATCTATTAAAGCATACTTCAGAAGATGATCCATCCGCCATTAACTACAAACAAAACTATGGCAACTGCCTTATGCTTACTGGAGATCCTGCTGGGGCCTTAGTGATTTATGATGATATATGCAGTAATAAAGATGCACCAGTAGAAGCTATAATAAATAAGACTAAACTTTTGAAGCAACTCAATGACCCATTCATATCATTTGAATTCTTGCAACAATATCGTAAGGATTATTGGAATACGCCTTCATATCTTCAGTGTTATATGGAAGTATCAAGTCAGGCTAATCAAGACGGCCTGATGCACGAAGCCTTGATGCAGCTTAAGAAATTAAAATTGGAGGGTAAAGTATCAGGTGACCTGATAAAACAAATAACACTGGAAGATATTATTGAACATGGTAAGCAGTGGAATGAAAGAACTAGGCAGATACATAATTTCTGCTTAAAAGGTGAGATGCCCTGGTCTCTCGCCGATGACATGCTAAAACATGCCATATATATGGGTTGGATTATTAGGACGCAAGAGCTTAATTGGATTAACGATGAACCTGCTACAATCGCCAGTTATTCTATTTATGCAACTAACTGTTTTCACCCATTGAAGTATGATAATGGAAAAGTTTATCTAAAAAAACTTGATAAACCATTATCTAATTCAGAAGTTGTTATGGACATTACTGCCCTAATAACATTACACCGTTTAGATTTAATAGATAAAGCAAAAGATTTCTTCAAAACGATATATGTGCCTACACTATATTTATCTAAATTATCAATGGATTCTGACAAGCTTCTTCCACATCAATATTCTAACGTAAAATCAATTTGTAAAATAAAAGAAGCTATTGACAGTGAAAGGATACATGTTCTAGGAGAGTTAGAAACACTTAGTAATAGTTGCTTCCCCTATATTAATGAGCATACATCACCAGAAGACAAAGAACACTACTATCGATTGGTTGACATTCTTGATGCCTTAGAGAAATATGGCTTAGTAAGAACAAGAGAATTAGAAGATATTAAGAAGATCACATTAATGCATACTGGAGTTGATGAGCATCATCCAGAGATAAATAAAGATGATAAGCTGATTATTGAGCTTTCTTCTCTAAAAACAATCTGTAATTATGATTTATTTGACACAGTATTGAACAACTTTGATGTGAAGCTAACTTCAGAATCTAAGAAGCAAGTGCTTTCAGACTTCAGTCACTTTGAACACCAGAAAAAAGTGAAAAATTGGAATAATGATTTGTTCAATATCATATCGAGTGAGAGTATAATAAAAGTAGACCTTGACCTAGATGAAAAAAATAGAGAAAACTTTTCCATGACAGCTTTAAAGTTATCAATACAAATGAATTTACCTCTGTACTCTGATGATAGATGCCTTCAAGTTGCTGCGCTAAATGATAAAACCCAAATAGGTGTTTTTGGTACAGACATTTTCACAGAAGCTCTCTATTCACAAAAACATATAGACCTTGAAGTTCTAACAGATATATATTTAACTCTTATTGACTGGCGATTTAAATTTGTCATTCTTCCATTAGATGTCATGGAATACCTTGCTGAGCAATATTTAAAAAATCAGCCTGGAAGTGCATTAAAAAAGATAGCTATGTACATACATGACTGTATGCGAGATCCTGGACTTTTTTATGGTCTAGAGAAAGCAGCTGACGTCCCTTTATCAATGGCAATGAAGCTCTATATGGAGTGGTTACGATTGACTGCCGACTTTATTGTTAAATGCTGGAATAATCCGAAATTTGATGATGGTGTGGCGGATACATATACGGACTGGGCGATCTTAAGCATGTTACCAACAATCCCTAAATATTTAACTGGAGGTGGTTATAATCTTGCTAGCATGACAAAGAGTTCATTATTAAAGACAGCAATCACCCAATTAATGCTCGAAGGAAACATTGACAAAGGAAATAAAGTGTTATTAGTATTAAAACAGAAATTAGAATTGAGTGACGTTGAATATAATCGAGTAGTATTGGAGACAATAGATGCAATCTGACATAAACAATATTGAGGCAATTTCTAAAATCAAAAAAATAATAATGAAGATGGCATTTAAGCAGCAGGATACTATTGATTTTTGTTCTTGGGCTATCCTTAAGAAGAACAATTTAGTGAATGGAGAGGCTCCAAGTACTGATGAGAAAATGTATGATATATTGTCCAACAAATCACATACCGACAGAATAAAACAGAAGAGTGGGCCACTATTGTATTATAAAGAACATGGCAACCTAATAAGTGCGAAGATAGATAATTTAATTTTTGCAGATCGAACACAATGGAGAAAAACGGTATACAGCCATTTCATTGAAATGCGACCGGGACATGAGATCGGAAATAATACGTTGGTCAAGTTAAGGAAAATTGAAGAAACATTATTTAGTAAAAATTGGTTTCAAGCAGCACTTGATTTTTATGACATAATAAATACAGATTGGCTATGCAATCTTATGGGACTTCAACAGGCTAATGAAATGAACTATGAGGAAGAAAGGCATGAATTTGAATCAGATGTATACTTGCCGTCAATCGCATCTGTAGAGTCCATAGGTGTGGGAGCATTACAGCCTTCTTCCTCTATGAAAGATTACATTAAAGATTTTGGTAAAATTTGCGAAGACGAATCGAATTTATGTACCATATTAGATAAATATTTCTATAAGTACGGACACATACCTTTGTGTTATAAATACTCGTTATATTCTATGCTTGATTCCTTCTTCGTAAAGTATTCATATAACCAGCAGCAGAGATGGGAGAGCTTGTGGCTATGGGCTGACAGCAAAGAAAGTCCGCTACCAAGGTACCATGTTTGTTGCTATTTTGTTCGTAACAGTAACGATATCTCTGAGGAGCAACTTAAAATATTATGCAATGAGTTATTCAATATCATTCACATGCCAGTAGACAAAGGCGTTGAGCTTCAATGGACTTTAGCTTGGAAGTTGAGATGTAATACCGCTAAACACTTTGGCCAATTCTTTGAAGGCCAACTACCCGGTGCAAATACTGAAAGAATTTATAGTCAGGCATGGTGGATGGCAGAGAAGGTCGCAAACATATTCAGTAATAGTTCTGAAGGTATTGTAATTTCTCAGAAATACATGCTACCATCAGGAGAATTTTCTTCAGACATGGTCTGGCAAATGACAAGGCCTAGGACGCAGAGTTCTTCAATTCGATATGCTACCTTGCTAACAAGATCATTGTGGGCCGTAGCAATTATTCCACAAATAGATAACAAATTCTTTGACTATATTTGCAAAACTAAGCCACCAAAAGTCGAACTTTTTGTAAATAGCGTTATTGATTCCCTAATAGGATGCTTTCCATTAATAATTGTAGATCAAGCTAATTCCGTTTATGCCTATGATCAAACATGCATAAAAGCCTGCGAATATTTATCAGTAAATTATCCAGATACTGAGATAAAACAACAATTTTCAACATTATTGTCGATAGTTAAACAACAATTAAATACTGACAATCTTATAGAGCAAATGAGTAAGATATCAGAATCTGATGATATAGATCAATTAATCACTGTAGTGGCCATGCGTGTAATGGCATTTACTGATTTGATTCCAGATGAAAATGAAGTATGGAAGATATACAACGAAGATTGGTTGGAAAAAATGTTTCTATCTGTTAACGAAAGAATTTCTTATACAATTATCATCTCTTTAATAGAAATTATGCTGCAAAAACAAAATAAATGGGCATGGCAGTTACCTCACTTATTCTCGATTGTTTGCAAGAATCACATTAACAGCGAGGAAATCAAGAAGCTTGCATTTGCATGTGTAGTTGTTAGCTCTATTTGTTCTGATACTTGTAGCGCACTAAAAAGAACTTTGCTAGAAAACAAATCAGATATTAGCGAATTGCAGAATGAGTGGAGCAAACGTTTACGGGAAATTTATCATATTGTTCCTGACTGTACAAAATCCCGATTAAGACCTGCCATTTTGTGTTTAGATTCTTGAAAAGAAGATAAGAATTAAGGGAAAATTTATACGTTAAGTGCTACGGGTACCCCACTAACATCAGAAGAGGGGAAGATTATTGCTTTTCTAATTATTTCTCTCCCACTAATGCTAAATCCTTGCTGCAAGTCTTTATTTTATGTCTTAAAAACAAGGGTACGGGAGGATTGTCTCCTTATCAATATGCAACGAAAAGAACTGCTTAGCCCCATGTACACTTTTTTGGGAGTGGCCATATGTATATGATTGGAAAGACGGGAGTAGGAAAATCTACATTGATAGAAAATATGATTACATCAGATATTAAAGAAGGGCATGGAGTAGCTCTAATTGACCCTCATGGAGATCTGGCTGAAAGTATTCTCAACTTTGTTCCAGAAAGCAGAATACAGGATGTTATATATTTTAATCCGGCAGATATAGAATATCCCATTGCTTTTAACCCTTTAGAGGATGTTCATCAAGACTTTCATCATTTGGTGTCTTCAAGCTTTATCTCAGTCCTCAAAAAGGTATGGCCAGAATTCTGGGGGCCAAGACTGGAACATATCCTGAAAAACTCTATCATGGCTCTTTTAGAAAGTCCAACAAGCACCTTACTTGATATGCTCTTAACTGATAAAGAATACAGAATGATAGTTGTAGCGAGTATTACAAACCAGCAAGTCAGAGAGTTTTGGCTCTTTGAGTTTGAGAAGTATTCCGCTCGGTTTAGATCAGAAGCAATCTCTCCAATCCTCAATAAAATAGGACAATTTCTAACAAGTATTCCATTAAGAAACATTGTAGGCCAGAGAAAAAATACCTTTGATCTGAGAAAGGTAATGGATGAAGGAAAGATTCTGATAGTTAATTTATCCAAAGGTAAAATTGTAGAAGACAATAGCTCTCTTTTAGGAGCAATGATAATTGCTAAGATTCAACTGGCAGCTATGAGTAGAGCAAATATACCTGAAAGAAAGCGGAGCCCCTTTTATCTATATGTGGATGAATTCCATAATTTCCTTACATTATCATTTGCAGATATTTTATCGGAATCTAGAAAATATGGATTATCTTTAGTACTTGCAAATCAATTCATAACTCAATTGGATGAAAAGATTAGGGATGCCGTCTTTGGTAATGTAGGAACGTTAATCTCTTTTAGAGTAGGGGCTGAAGATGCTAAATACCTATCCAGAGAACTCTATCCAATCTTTAGTGAGATGGATTTAGTTATATTGTGGAAACCCACGACCTTTGGTCGTGGTCAGAGAACAAAGGCTTTGCCAAATAAAAAGACTCATTGTTACAATCTGAGTTGAGTTGTCCCCACAACATCAACAAAGGAGTAACAAATGAGTCGATTTCGTAGATTATCGCATGCGTTATGGCATTGTCAATATCATATTCTTTGGACACCGAAGTATCGTTTAAGGATTCTGACAGGTCAAGTTGCAAATGAAGTAAACAGGTGTATAAGGGCTTTTTCAGAGCAAAAAGGTTGTGAAGTTATAGAGCTAAGTATTCAGATTGATCATGTTCACTTGATTGTTGGACGAAGCCGCTATCGCGGAGAACAAAATCGGAAATTTATTATATAATGTAACCTCACACCCTCAACGGGAGGGTGAATCTATTAACAAATAGGAGGTTACAGGTCTATGAAAACATTATCTCAATCCGATTTCAACAAAAATTACCAAACGCATCTAAAGCACCTACGCTTGAAAGGACTCCGGCCAAAAACAATCGAGGCTTATTCACGTGCCATCCGACGGATCGGTGATTATTTTGACAATCAGATACACGATCTATCTGAACAGCAACTACTTGACTATTTTTCCAATCTCCTCAATACCCATTCATGGAGCGCAGTCAAATTAGACCTCTACGGACTAAAGTTTTTCTACACTCATGTGCTTCATAAGCGTTGGGAGCAAGTAAATCTTATTAAACCACCCAAAACGCAACGTTTGCCCGATATTGTCACCATTAATGAAGCCCACCAACTTTTCCAGGTGACGAGAAAACTCAGTTACCGGGCCTTCTACTTTGTTCTTTACAGTCTTGGTCTCCGCCTGGGTGAAGGACTACGTCTTGAGGTTAGCGATGTCGATTCTCAGCGAATGCGGGTGCATATCCGCGATAGCAAAGGCAATAAAGACCGTTTCGTACCCCTGCCAAAGGTAACCCTGAATCTCTTACGCCGTTTTTGGCTTGTTCATCGCAATCCTGTCTTTCTATTTCCAGGCCGTCATGGTGGCTTGAAATCAGCCCACCTGGCAAAAACACCTCTGAATAGAAATGGCGTTCAGGCCACTCTGCGTAAGGTAGCCCGGGAGTGTGGAATTAAAAAAAAATTACACCACACAGTCTGCGACACAGCTACGCAACCCATCTGATTGAGGCGGGTGTTGATCTGCTTGAAGTACAAAAAATCCTCGGCCACCACAGTATTTTAACCACTGCCAAATATACCCACCTGACCTCTCATACAAATCGTAATGCCTTGCAATTAATTAATGATTTGATGAATGGTTTTTCCATAGAATGGGGGAATGTTATATGATATCTCTCTCCTCTATAATTGAGACCTTCATTGCTGACTTTATCACTCTTTATCATGGTTTCGATCCTGCCAAGTCAATTCAAAGCCCTGGCAGCCATGAAAGGATTGTCGCACTACGCAAGCCGCGTCATGCTGGGTCCAATGTAATGACTGTGAAAAACAGGTTTTTGTACCGCACTCTGCGGTAACCGCAATTGTCCTCATTGTCAGAGTCATGAGTGTCAGCAGTGGTTGGAGCGTCAACTGAAAAAAGAAGTGCCTGCTGACTATTTTATGCTCACCTTTACTATACCCAAAGAGCTTCGATCATTAGCATGGCAGCATCAACGCTTGCTTTACTCGATAATGATACAGTGTTGTTGGGAAACCGTAAAAACCTTTGTCCAAAATGACAGCGTATTACAAGGAAACGCTGGAGCCATCACTGTTTTGCACACCCACTCTCGCTCTCTCGATTACCACCCGCATATCCATCTGGTAATGCCAGCCGGGGCCATCAATCAGAAGAAAAAGCTTTGGAGCTTCAAAAAAAGCGAAGGAAAGACGCGGTACCTTTTCAATCACAAAGCGCTGGCTAAAGTGTTTCGAGCAAAAATGCTCGATGCCGTGAACAAAGCGGCTCTTACGCTTCCAGTTAATTATCCCAAAACATGGGTCGTCGATTGCAAATTTGTCGGCAACGGTGAAAAGGCACTGGTCTATCTTGGTCGTTATCTCTACAAAGGGGTCATTCAAGAGAAAGATATTATTACGTGCAAAGATGGTCAGGTGACCTTTCGTTACCAGGATAGTAAGAGCAAAAAAATGCTCACAAGAACACTTCCCGGCCCGCAGTTTCTCAGGTTGATTCTCCAGCATGTTCTACCCAAAGGTTTCAGGCGAACACGGAACTTTGGTTTCCTCCACCCTAATAGCAAACGCTTGATTGCATTGCTTCAGTACCTTACCGGTATCAACCCGAATAAGTCGTCAGCCTGGTTCAGAGAGCGTCCAAAGCTTACGTGCAAATGCTGTGGAGGAATAATGAAGATCATAAAAACGATGATACCTCCATCACACAAATCCAGGTCTTTCCCCTACAAGTTAACAAAAGAGGAGGCTGTTCTGGTTATGTAATCGAATCCGCTATGCATCTAAGATTTGCAAAAACGGCATTATCGGGTCGAGATGGCCCCCGTTTGCCCAAATTTGAGGTAAAATGGCCGAAAAACCATGTTCTGTAGCTCCTAAAGCATGACGACAGCAATTGAAAAATCCACTTCTTTGGCTTCATAGCTTCTGCGGTAAAAAAGAGAAGCAATCTTCATAAGATATTTTCTTATACAATGTTTAGCACCCAAACAACGGGCTTGTCCAACAAACGGTTCAGATTGTGGTTCGTCCCTCACACAATCTAACCTTATTCGTTATGGTACCTCCCAAGATTTCGATATCTGATTTTGTTGGCATAGTTAAAGGTAGAACAGCAATTCGAGTACTGAATAAATTTAAGAATTTGAAGCAGAAACCCTATTGGGGTAATCATTTCTGGTCAAGAGGTTACTGTGTTGACACAGTAGGTTTAGATGCGGAAAAGATTCTCAAATATGTGAAGTATCAAGAAAAGAAAGAGAGTCAGGGAGAAGCACAACAGAAATTTAAATTTTAACTTTATCATGGGGGCAACTCAACCTTGCTTCCTTTGGGAGGAAGGCATTCTTATCCCCTTATAGGGGTTACCCCAAAGCCACCTGCTTTGCAGGTGGATTCTTTACTAAACCTCTCTAACCATCACATCTATTTAAAACTAATGATTGATGGGATTACCTCAAGGCCCTTCAGTGCAACCTGTCTTCCTCCACCTGAAAGGGACGTATCTCATAAAGAAGGAGTTATTAACCTATCAAGAAAAAGATACGGAAGGAAAAGGGAAGAAGTGGAAAAAGAAGTTATTTTCAAGGACGATATAAAAACTGAGAGTAAAACTACACAAGAGAGTCTATTTTCTTAAAATTCTAAATCTTTGGGTTTAGAATTGTTACTTTCTTTTGTTGTAAGATCACCATTAACTCCTACAGGTGACAAAAAAGCCGACTTGAAACAGTCGGCTTTAAAGGACTACAAGATTTATCCTTCAATTAGAAATGATTTCTAGTCCTTCCACTCTCTCAAAATGTTTACGGTTATTGGTGAGAACTGTAAGGTTATAATGGATGGCTGTAGAGGCAATCATGAGGTCAAAATCATCAATCAGCTCTCCTTTTTTCCTGAGCCCACCACGCACTTTACCGAAGATTTTGGCTATATCATCACTATCAGGTAAAATTGAAACTAATTTTAGAAAGTTGTTTAATCCTTCTTGGCTGCTTTTAGGGTCAAGAGAATAATAAACTCCCTCATAAACCTCAGCTAGAGATGTAACACTTATGGCCAATCCTTCTTTTCTTAGAGCAATCAATTGATCTACGATGCTTTGTTTGCCGTTTAAGTAATGAATAGTCCAATCTGTATCAATTAAATACTTCATAGCTTCACCTCTGTGCGTGTAGAGATATTGCGATCAGCATAGATGTTTTTAATCATCTCTTCCGCGTCAATTAACCCTTTCCAACTTCCTGCTGCTTTAAGAAAAGATTCATCCTCAGCTTTAGTTGGTTTTTCCTCAATGGTCAGTTCCAATTCTTTACCTTCTATCACATTAACTTTTTCTAATGGTTCAATAACACCGTGTGAAAACCGCGCTCTTATTTTCCTGAGCATGCTTGGCCCCCTTTCTTTAATTGTTGAATTATATATATTCATATATCTATTTTTTTACCCTTTGTACCATCTGTTTACAGCTTAATGGAACAAATAAAGGCTGTCAAGTGGTATTACATTTCTTCCTTCTGCGTTCTCTGCACCTCTGCGTTAAAATCTTCGTCTTTTTCTTTTAGAGCTTTGTCTGTTAAAGTCTATGGCTAAATATCTCATAGTTTCACCTCTGGCCTTGTGCTAATGTGCCGATCAGCATAAATATCTTTAACATAAATATCTTTAATAAATTTATCACAATCAATTGTGTCTTTCCAACTACCATATGTTTCATCAAGAGCATCTGCAAAACATTTCTTTTTTGGCTCATCTGGAATGGCAATAACAACTTCCTTTCCTTCTGGTATATTTATCTTTTCCAAAGGATGGAATACACCTTTGGAAAATTTTACTCTAATAGTTTTCTTATATTCATGTTTCCCATGGTTCATCTTTATCCACCTCCCTTTGACGTTGGAGTTCCTCTGGTGAAAAGCTAACCACAGGAATATCATACTTAGCCATCAAATCAAAAAGAGTATGTCTGTCTATTCCCAAAAGCTCGGCTGCTTTTCCTTGAGAGATCTCCGCCTTTTGCAAAAGTTCTAATACTATTCCTTCTTTCCCTTTCTGTAAGGCTTGTTTGTCTTGTAGACATTCATCTGGTAAATCCACCGGAAATTCTAAAACGATCTTTTTAGACATTGTTAAATCCCGCTTCTTTAATTATCAATAGAAACTATTTCATAAAATAACTGATTCTAAAATATTTTTTAAATTAGATTAACACATTTATCATAATATTCCGACTCCTTTACAGCATCACCACCGATAGAAACTAATCCAGCATATTTCAAAAGCGTATCTGCTTTAACCAAGTGATGCGGAATTTTGACGGGTTTTTTAACTTCCTCTTTCCCCCCCCAGCTTTTTTATTGTAACAGCAATCTGTCTTCCTTCATCTACATCAACTTTCTCTAAAGGTTTTATTACTCCCTTGGAAAATCTAGCCCTTATCGTTTTTTCCATCTTTAACCTCTTTTCTATTGTTTTTGAATTATATTAATTCATATATTTGCCTTATGCTATCTCTTCACAGCTTAAAGGAACAAATAAAGACTGTCAAGTGGATAGATAGGTTTGACTCAAACGACAAATACACCCTCCTATATATTCTACCCCTATCATTTAGACTGATTATAGATACTTTCTGCCAAAAACAATTGTTCATTAAATTTCATATAGGAGGAAACTATGTACAGTCCAAAGATAAAGCCTGAGCTAACTACCAGAATTTATCAAATAGCCAAAGCAAGAGGTATTCATATGACGGACCTAGTCAATGATGTTCTAAGGAAAGCCTTAAACGAAATGGTGGATATAGAAAATATACAATCAACAAAATCTAGAAAGGAGGTGTAGGATGAAATTACAGACTTTAATTGAAGAGTTGGAGAGACAGAAACCATTGAAATGGGATAAGAAGATCAATTCATCTCAGCTTGAAATGGTATTGTCAGAGAATCAGATAGGACTTCAAGTAGGTGGTAACAACTCATTCTCAATTACGAAACCCTGCCACTCTCAGATAGCAGAGAGACTTGAAATACCAACCAAGTACTACAATAAGATGGAAAGTGAAATACCTGAACTTTTAGTCAGAAACGTAAATACGTGGATAAGGAGGGCTGAAAAGGATTTTGTCAGACACAAAGACGATCTGTTGATTGGAGGATTTCTCCTTACCAATTCTGAAACTGGTCATAAGGCATTAAGACTTGAACCGAGGCTATTCAGGGTTCAGTGTTCCAATGGAATGGTTATTGAGGAATTCAAGACCAGACAGGTACATCTTGGCAATGGAGATGATGGGTCTGATGCGATGGTTTACCTCTCTATTAGAAAGTCTATCAATGAGCTATTTGGAAGGTTTGGAGATATAATCCAATCATTACGGGAGACAACAGAGATAAAGATTAATAGTCCCCAGAAAAGCATAGCCGCCTCTGGCCTGCCGGCCCGAAAACACGGAACCGGATATAACCCGCACATTATCACTGTTCAATTCGCCTGTGACCAGTTCATCGATGGCAGCTCCCACCCGAGTCCGGATCAATCTTGGGTTTTTCACCTTCGGTCCTGCCAGAGAAACCACCCGCTCCAGATAAAGCCTGCCGGTAGTAAACAGCCGTCCGACCGCAATGACATCCTGATAGTTGATACTCCACACGGTTTTTTGATCACTGACCGGATCCAGGAAATGAATGTGCGTGCCAGTCAACCCTGCCGGGTGGGGCCCGGTAAACTCCTGCATCGATACGCTGGCGATTCCATCGCCCGGGATATCTACACCGGGACACTTGCAGATATACACTGGGCCGTCCGACATTCGGGAAATGATTTGCAAACCATGGCAAAAATCCTCTGCATGCTCTTTAATGATCGGAGCAGGATCGCACGCCAGCGGGTTGGTATCCATAGCGGTAACGAAAATCGAGTGCGGTGCGCTGTATGGGGCCGGCACCTTACTGTATGGCCGGGTGCGAAGCACCGTCCACATGCCGGATTGAATTAACATATCCTGCACCTCAGCACGCTCCAGGCTATCCAGTTTCGCGGCGTTGAATGACGGGAAGGTTTCTTCATCCTCGCCTTCCAGTTCAATGACAATGGATTCAAACTTGCGCTTGTCCCCACGATTGACAGCAACTACCTTCCCGCATCCGGGTGAGGTAAACTGTACCCCAGGTGTTTTTTTATCTTCAAACAGAATCTGTCCCAGCTTGACCGAATCACCCACCTGAACCACCATCTTGGGCTTCATGCCAATGTAATCATCGCCCACCAGGGCAACGCGATTCACCGTTGGCCCGGAATCGATATTCTGGGCAGGTGCTCCGGTAATCGGCAGATCCAGACCTTTGCGAATTCTAAACATTTTAATTTTCTTAAATGGAGAATTCTGATTTCACGTTACCAGAAAAATCCAGGGTGTTCTGATGACCAGGAACATGAAGATCAACAGATTGGGCAAGGTAACCACTCGATTTAAATATGTAGCAATATTAGAAATTTGTATTGTAGAACTTAGGTATTGTATAGAAAATATGAAGACGAAAGTCAAGCAGTTTTAGTAAATTCGGAGTTCCGGATCTCACGGATTCAATCTGATACCAAACCTATAATGCAAACGGAGGTTTGTGCCAGGGGAAAAAAGGGGGAAATCTCCCCTTGACTGCATGGTGCTATTGTAACTCGGCGTAGCCAAAGCCAGGTTTGAAGTGCCTAAAGGTAAAAAATATATTTTTGCAACTTTTCCTCAACAGTTTCAGGTTTTCAATATAGATGATCTCTTTATATTCATTTTACTGATCAGATTTATAAAACTAAAATTCTTGATTTCAACCCCGGTTCCGTTAAAAAAAAGTTGCTTCTCGATAGGCTATTTGAACCCATTGATCAGCTGCCGTTTGCTTATCAGCCTTCTTTTAATATATCTATAACTGACGTAATAATTGAGTTATATATATTACCTTTCAATTTACCTACTTCTGAAATTATTAAACTATTGTTTGCGGTAAAAAGTTTTCCAGGGCGTGCAAAACTGGTATCTCGTAAAGAGCCTGTTTGGAAATCACGATTTGATAGTTCAACAGCTTTTGGATCAATATATCGTTTACTTGTAACCTGGCAAAGAATCCAATCTCCTTTTGAAGATGACGCTAAAACTACAGATGGACGTAATTTTGACTGTGATAAGTCAGAAAACGGGAAAGGTATTAATACTACTGAGCCTCTTGAAGGTGCTGCCATGCCTCATCCTCCTCTGGACGGTTCCAATCTTCTGCAAGAGCTTCTTCACTTAGTATAGCTTCTTCATTGACATGGATTAATGGTTTTTCCTCCAATATCATTACTAACGCCCTGCAGGATGACGGCAGTTTTACTGGTTCTGACAATTTAATACGGCCTTTCTGATCAATTGTAGCTTCTATTGTACGAATCATATTGATACCTCCTCTACTTTAATTATACAGTTGATTGCTCTTTCTTACACCTAAGCTTAATTTACATATTTATCCTATAAATCTAGATGGTACATATGCATAGCATGAAATACTGTAGATAATTTAAGGTTTATAATACTCAAGTAATTAACAAAATCAAGAGGAAATGTAAACAATACGATTTACAGATATACAAAAGGTAAGCTAAGGTTTGGGGTAAGAGATTTTAAGCGAGTAACAATAAAATATGTCAAAACCATAGTTTTATAAACTATAAGTTTTCGATTTTTATTTTATCAGAATCGAGAAAATACGAACTATTCCTTCTTTCCCGTTCTTTAATGCTTCCTTGTTTTGTAAGTTTTTTTCAGGTAAATCTACCGGAAATTCTAAAACCACCTGTTTTGACATTTCTAACTCCCCTCTTTTTAATTGTTGAATTAGAACAAATCATGAATTTTGAACTTTATGCGATCTCTTCACCGCTTAAAGGAACAAATAAAGGCTGTCAAGTGGTAAGACAATAATTTAAACGACAAACACACCTTCCTTTTTATTCAACCTCAACCATTTACACTGAAGAACGATACTTCCTGCCAAAAACAAGAGGGGGTCAGAGTCAGTCCTCGCAACTAAACATTTGCCACATTCTTTGTTATTACAGAAGCCATTACTAAAGAAACCACCTTGTTTGTTTCAGCAAGAGAATATTTGGGAATTAAGAAAACCAGACCATACATGGCCATCCCTCAATGGCTTCTATGTATATTGTCTTAAATGCAATACTTAGATTAACACATAAGATATTATTCCTCTTGCAATTTTATTTTTTCAAATATATAATCTTTTTTTGATTTACCGTACTTTTACAGGATTTACCGTAGACAAACAGTGTTTGTAAGGGTGCTTTAGATGGTATTCTACAATACGTGTTTAATTCATAAGTAGCTGACGTATAAGGGGTTTGCGAACTAAGCGCCAGTAGCTCAGCTGGATAGAGCATCAGATTTCTAATCTGAGGGTCGGAGGTTCGAATCCTCCCTGGCGTATAGTAGTCAATTCTTAATGTGGTGAGCATAGCTCAGTTGGTTAGAGCACCAGATTGTGGTTCTGGGGGTCGGGGGTTCGAATCCCCTTGCTCACCCCATATTTCCTTTACAACTCCATTAAGGCGATATGTTAATGATTTAATTCATCTATATATGTTGGCCCCACACAAACTGTTTTTGGTGCTATTTTTTCATTTGTTGCAACACACGCCTCACACAAACGGTTATACGGGCCAGTGCTGAGAAACCTCTCCCCACATTTTAAACACAATCTACTTTTATTCAAATTATTAGTATCAGTAGATACTGGTACATTTCTAGTTACTTTTCTCTTACTCTTTGGCTTTAAACAACTGTAATTGCTTTTCATTACTACTTTCCCCCTATTTCAGCGCTTTATATAGTTTAATAACAAGTCAAACAATTTTATTTTCAAGCTATTATTTGCTGGATAAAATAACCAACTCAATACTTATGATCCGTACCTAATGCATTCTTGGCACCGGCCTGACACAATAATTCTCTATAAATGTTTCAACCAACTGACTGTTCTTGTAAATAAACACACAAACAGTATGCCAAATCTATTTTACACCGCAAACTCACAAAACTCTATTTACACTAACACAATGATATAATATGACTTAAGAAGCTAAACAAAGCAGCAAAAAGTTATTCATTTGTCTTTTCTGGTATTTATTGGGTAAAGAAAATTCCCCCAGGTAATTTTATAATCCTCTTTTAAATTTGTTATAACATCTTAATTTTTAATATTTTAAGACAAGTGGAGGGGGATAGTAGCATGTGGGTAATATTCCCCCATATTTACGATATGAAAAAATTAAAGAATAACAAGTCTATTATTGTAGCTGTTTACCAAGAAAACAAATTTTAAAAACTAGCTTGTTTTGTTTTATATCATTAATTATAATTACATCCAATATGAAGAGACCATACATTACATTTTCTGCCTGCTTATTGTTTGTTCTTATGGTGCAGCTTTTCATAAATGTTGAATTGCTGCCCGCACAAAATGTTCCAAGCAACGACAAAAACAGCGATAACAGCGTTTCCAGAAAGAAGCCAAAAATCTTCTTTGAACATCCGGACTTTAATTTCGATAAAGTTTATAAAGGCAATAAGGTTGAACATGTATATAAGTTTGAAAACCGCGGTAATGACACACTGGAAATACAAAAAGTAAAACCATCCTGCGGATGCACTGCAGTAGTACTCTCTCACAATACAATTCTACCTGGTAAAACAGGAGAGATTAAGGCCACATTTAATTCAAGAAGCTACAGGGGACATGCCAGAAAAACAATAGCCGTTTTAAGTAATGATCCGGATACACCTAGTTATAAGCTAACACTTTCCGGAGAAATTATTGAAGAGATCAGTATCAAACCACAAAATATTAACTTTGGCTCTTTCCGTGTGGATAATCAATCAGACAAAACAGTCAAAGTCTCAGTGAAATCACAATCAGGCCCTGATTTTAAGATAACAAAAGCTACATCATCAAAACCATTTGTAGAGGCCACTGCGATGGAAGGGCAGAATGGAGAATATACAGTAGCTGCAACATTAAAAAATTATCATAAAATCGGGAGATTCAGTGGCAAAATATTTCTGGACACTAACAGCGACAAGCAACCAAAAGCCAGTATTATTTTTTATGGTGTAGTTGAAGGCGACCTTGTCATCAACCAGAAAAGGTTATATTTTGGAAATATTTCGGAAGGAAAAGAGATAACAAGAAGACTTTATGTTAAGATAAACGAAAATAGCATAAAAATCTTAAATACCAAAGTATCACCGGACTGTTTAAGCATTAACATTAATGAAAGATATGAACAAAATAACCCTCACTGTTTGATTGAAATAAAACTGCACAATGACGCTCCTGTTGGCAAAATAGACGGTTTACTTGAGCTTACTACCAACAGCAAAGAGCAGCCTGTTATTAATATACCCATAACAGGAGTGGTACACAAAGCTAAGAATTCTTAATCTCAGGAACATTTAAGACAGAATTGTAATTAACCATGTTTGCCAGTTCATGCCTGTCACCTTCAAGTTATTTAACATTATTATTGTTGAAAATATAAAATTGCATCTCATCTTGTTTTGCGAACCGGGCGAACAAAAAGGAGACCTACGTCTCCCCAATCAACATAACCATCGTCAAAGTATACTCGCCACATACCACCTGAACTACAACTGTCACTCGTCCAGATCCATCTCTGTTTTTTATCAAATACATCATCTATAAACAGGTTTCCATTCTTTTCGCTTGATTCCAACAGTGACGACGCCTCCTCTACGGTAGGCACTCGCCAATCGTGATGCCCGGCATATCCGCTTCTGTTCAAGCTCCTTATCCATTTCTTGATTTCCTTCCTTTTCATATAATCGTAAGAACCGGACTGATGCCACATTAAACCGGTAGTATGATCTATAACCACTTTGTTGTCTCCAATTGTCCTCACTTCATATGCATGCTGTATTGTACTGTGTCCATAAAAGCCCCATGATTTCTTACTACGTATAGCAATATTCGGCATTGACTGCACTTGAGAAACAGATAAATTCATATCTGACGAACGGAGTTCTATTTGTGGCAGCGTCTCTTCTGCTGTTGATTGTATTATCGGGACAAGTAAAGATATGAATAAAAAGGCCATGGTTTGTATGAAGAAGTACTGTCTCATGTTAGTATTCATTTCACCTCCGGATTTATTCTTGCTGCAGTATCCACGCTCAGTGTCTTGTCAGTAGCAGTATCTACCGATACAACAGCATTTCTGTCCTTTGCTTTTTCTATCAAATTAGATTTCGCCTCATCGTATTCCGCTTTAGTAATTAGATTTTCATACCGTAAAAGATTCAATTCGGGTAGTTTTTCAGCAACATTTATCTTATGCTTGCTTTTCTCTATATAGTCCTCTTCCAGCAGATATGTATAGTTTGTATCAAACCCCATTTTCTCAATACATAGTTCTGAAACAGCATCTGTGACCTCTTCCAGCTTTTTCCTCAGATATTCTGTATCTGTATATACCATGTCTACAAAATCCAGCGTACTTACTCCTATTTCAGTCCTTGCTTCTACTGTATCTCTCCATATAACCGTTCCCTCAGCTGCCGTTGTCATCTTAACATCGATCTCCATAAAAACATAAGGATCAGAAAAAATACCGGGATCCTTTATACCAAACGATAATACATCTGCCTCAAGTATCGTATCAATGCCCAATCTGACACCTATTTGTGAATAGTCTTTAACCTCTTTATCTTTTTTCTCCAGTAGTTTCCAGACAGCCTGGTCCTTCACAATACTTTTTTGAGGTACTACATGAAAATAGGAACAGAGTTGAAACTTGGTATTAAGTTTTTCACATAATACATCGCCAATGTTCAAGTCAAAAATTATCTCATTAAAGGCAACAGAGTCTTCTTCGTTCGCTGAACTCTTAGCTAACAGCATCATCAATTGCGGCAAAATGGCAGGCCCCGCAACCAACGATGAAATAAACATTTCATCGTTTCTGATATTTACTTTCATTTGCGGGCTTTCAGGATAATGTAAAATTGCCAAATTGTTTACATACCTTGAGTACTCCTTTTTATATGCCACCTTCGTAGTCTGGCAACCTGCAAACATTAACAGGCACATTAAAAGGCAAACAAAATATTTTATTAACATCAGACAAAAACCCCTTCAGTCAATAATGCTTGTCCTCATCCCCCCCCTTAGATGAAACCCTGCCCGACTTATTGGCAGTCGGAGGTTCATACGACAAGATGAAAAGCAAATTTATAGTTATCATTCATTACAAAAACGTAACCAGTCCCTGCAATAACGAGTGAAATTTAGAAAACCAGAGGTTTAATGTTCTCTCTATCCATGCCAATTTGTGCTAAACCCTCTCAAGGCACAGAAATACCAGGTCAGGTAATCATACGCTCTCTATTATTGAGGAATGCGCAGGTTCTTTCTTTTCGTCTCTAATACCGGTTCCACTCTGTTAGATTTAATATTACTCAGCTCTTCTCCTATTTCCTGTAAATTCGTCAGGATTTTATTAAGATAGTCTTCTCTGTCACTCTTTTTGTAGCAAGCTCCATAGAATTTAATGGATTTTCTGTAATTCTCCACACCTTCTTTTACCATTTTCTTTTCCATATAAAGGCTTCCAAGTCTACGATAGACAATGGCAACCTGAAGAGCGGTATCTATGGATTCCGGTCGATAGTGTAACGCATAAAAAAGATACTCTAAGGCTTCATTGTAATTTGCAATCTTTGTATCAACAGGTTTATTATTCACATGTTCTACTAATATCCTGTACCCCTTGCCTACCCAGTATATATATGGTGTCTTTGTCAGCCCCCGTGGAAGCTTAATGGGTTTAGCCACTTTTTCTTTCCAATTCTGAAGAACCGGAAGACTATAGATTTTTATTGAAACATCATATTCAATGTCCTTTCTAATGATTACCAATGACACCTCAACCTTTTTATTTTTTATCTCTTTCGAGATTTTTACATAATCCGGTAATGATCTTATTTTCTTACCTTCTATTTCAAGGATTATATCGCCACTCTTTAATCCCGCGTCAAAGCCGGGGCTTCCTGACTGTACTTCAACGATCTTTAAACCCTCCTTCTTCTCAGAAAAAATCATTCCGGAGAATATTGATTGTGCATGAACCGTTGAAATACAAGTACCCAAAGAAACGATAGTAATAAAAAACAAAATATATAATCTCATGTTATCTCAATTCCCTTGTCTATTTAATTTTCTTACTGCAATATCGATAATGAACAGAAGAAGAGCCAGGGGAATAAGAAAGCCTTCGAGTCCCTTAGAAATTATCACCTCTTGTTCTTCTACCGTTATCTCTTCCTTTAACGGATTATACTTGCCACCTGTAATCTCCGCAATATTATTAAGCTGCGAAATATTATTGTCTTTAACCGCATATTCAAGCGGTATTGTTGCTGTCTTTTCCGGCACAATCAACCCTTTAGTCTTTAAATCTATAACCTTTCCGCGTCTCACCCTTGATATTTTCAAATTATAGGTACCCGGATTAACGCCATTCAGTTCCGAGATATATCTTTTCGGAGCTACCTGTTTGAGAAGAAGCTTTTGTCCATTTTCAATATAATCCGGTGATAGTAATCTCACTTCCAACTTTGTATCATCTTTTAGTAGAGATGACGGTTCTATCTGCAAGGAGACTGTATCATCATCCGTTTTTACCTTAATATCATAATTCGCTTTAGATATATCCCGCATAGACCATCTCACTACCTGAGACCAGAACTTATTAAACATTGCCCAGTTAATCCACTTTGAAGACCATCGTGCATTTGCGTCAGACGCGTAAACAACCACCTTACCCAGCCCGTATCTCCAATTAGCCAGAATTGGGTCTGTCTTCCCCATTATGTTCGTTACGAGCGGGACTTCAACATTCTCCTTTGCTTCTGTGATTGTATGCCCTTTTAACGGAGGAAACTGTTTGTCGTAAATACCTTTCAATATCTGGCTCTCCTGGTTAATTGTCGGATAGAAATGCTCTTCATGGAAATCTGATTGTGAAACAAAATGTTCCGAGTCCTTTACTATTAACCTGGGTAACCTTATTATATCAGTTATCTGATAAAACTGTCCCTTTGTCTTCTTCGCTATATCTTCCAACAGTTTTGTATTCACGAGCCACGTCCCAAGAGCAATGGTCGAAACCGTTATATTTGCCTGCTGAAACTTACTGATCATTCTATTATAATGATAATATATTGATTTCGTGTTTCCATCAGAAAGCAAAATAACATGATTCACTTTTGAATCTGTTCTCATAATTTGGCGATAAGCGGAGTCCATGGCAGGAAAAATATCCGTTCCTCCATCCGCTTTTAACATACTCAGCTTTCTAATGATTTCTTTCTGGACTTCTTCTTTTTTCTTCAGTTCAACAATTGTATACGGTGCTGTATCAAACGCAACAATACCAAAATTGTCATTTACTTTCAGCTGTTTAATCAGTTCAATTGATGCCTTTTTGGCAAAGAGCATCTTCCTGCCCAGCATACTCCCCGATTTGTCTATAATCAAGACCAAAGAGAGCCTTGTTTTCTTCTTTTTTTTGGGCGGTTCTCCTCCAATTATCTTAACCGGAAGTATTTCTTCTATTTTAGTGCCTGAATATCCGCCTTCAGCCGTGATGTTTGCCCCGCACGTCATCACAAATCCTCCACCGTAATCTTTTACATATTTTTCTAACAACGTCATTTGTCCAGCACTGATAAAATCTCTGGACACATTAGAGAAGATTATACTATCATATTTAAGATACTCTTTTAGAGTTTTTGGTATCTGGTCCGGAGTTTTTATCTCTACGGCAATTGTTTTATCTTTCAGTGCATCAGGCAGATACATCTTCTGGTTTTTAGCGCCATTAATATACAGCAGCCTCGTTTTACCTGAAACATTAACATAAGCAAACTTACTGTTATTTTCTTTATCCAGGTCGAGTTCGTCATCTTTAATATCTAAGTCTGCTTTAAATTTTATAAATCCTTGTTCTTTACTTTGGTACGGGACCTCAAATACACTTATTCCGTTCTTAAACTCAGTGTCCCACTCTTGTAGTATACCGCCCCCTTTGTGTAGCTTTAAATTGCCTTTGACCGCTCTATCATTTCTGTTGTCAATCACAACTTTTACTTTAAACATCTCACCCTCGTTTATTTCCCTGGGAACAGCAACTTTTTTTATTAATATTTCGCCTTCTTCCCGGATATCTGGAGGAGATACAACAAAAACCTTTACATCATTACCTGTCGCCATTGTAAGCGCCTTTTCCACTTTACCCTGGTTCTCATTGCCATCTGACAGGAGAACAACAATTTTAGATGAATCTTCCGGCATAATACCAAGGGTAGCCATTAAGCCACTCGCGATATCAGTCCTATCGGTGCTGATATTTGAATCTGTAACTTTTCCGAGTATTTCCTCCAATTTCAGATCTTCCGTAAGTGTAGGTGTAATAACTTTTGATTCACCACCAAAGATTACCACTCCCTTTTTAATCTTCTCATCCAGAACACCATCTAACTCCTTTACATAGTTCCACATCCATTCTTTTCCTTCTAATGTGATACTATCAGACATATCCATCAAATACACGGCACTGATTTCACGCTTTGATTTCTCCTTTCCGCTGAATCCCCCTAACACAAGGATTACAAGCAGGAATACGAAAGAGCGTAAAAATGTAGAAAGGATGATTTTTAAAACCGATACATGACGGTAGGCAAATATTGACACAATCCAGAAAACCGGAAGTGCATACAAAAACTTTAGATAATCAGGATTAGTAAATTGATAATCAAACTCATTAAGAAAGTTTATCATACAGTACCTGCCCTTACTTTCTTATGATAGAGCAACCATTCAATAAAAAGAAAAAATGGTACAAGTAAAAGAAGATATTTACCAAATTCTGTTTTTTTATCTTTTATCAGAGCTTCGGCTTCTTTCTCTTCAAATTTAAGTTCTACGTTGTCTGTCGATTCCGGAGCAATCCTTGACTCATTTTCATCAAAGAAATTTGCCACAAACCTGGTATTAAGATTAGCATCTGAAATTTTGTATTCTCCTGTATAATCTATTTTGTTAAAGACAAAATCAGTTTCAGTAGCATCATATTTCAGTGTTTCGTTTATAGGCGTTACTATTTCAACATTTTCTGTCAAGGCATAGTTCAGCCTGTACTTCCCTCCTGTTAACAGTTTATTATGATTTTCCGACTCATACGGATTTAACCACTGGATAATATTAAGTGTCATAATAAGCATCCGTAAACCGTCAGATTTTGAAAAGTCAAAATCACTCAGATCAAAACCCAATGTTACTATCTTCCTTCCTTCATACCTACCTGCAAAGGCAATGGGAGAATCATTTAAATTATCTGAAATCTTTATTAATGGATTTGACCAATCGGGAAGTTTCATGGTAAATGCTTCCTTAATATTTAAATTATCCAGGGTATTGAGATGCATCATCACAGGATGCGTATTGTCCCAGTCGAGTATCTTTACCTGTAACACCAGGTTGTGTTCTCGGACCAGTTCATTACTGAAAGCGCTACCCTCATCTGCCTGTAAATTCGATGAGTTCAAATACGGCATTATGTACAATGAATTAATTCCGGGATTTTCTTCCGGAACAAACTTGTGAAAAATTGCGGCATCAAAATCTTTTATAAATTCCGGTTTATACTTAGATGCACTCATCCGTGTTATTATTATCCGCTTGGTACTGTTTTCTATCTTCGCAAGCTCATTCTGCAGATTATAATTATCTGAAACTAATAATATATTGATAGGTTTTATTTCATTAATTTTTGCATAAGCTGTATTATCAACTGAAAGAAAATCGTCCGTCTGTATACTGGCTTTTAAGATACCCGGGGCATTAAGATTTTGTATACTTAATCTTTTCTGGCCATTACCTGATAATTCAAATTTCTTTTCCATTATGATTTCATCATTCAAGAAAACACTCAACCCAACCGTTTTACTATCATCTGAATAATTTTCAATTGTTACATAAGCTTCTCGCTCCGTGTAATCTTTAAACATATCCTGATATACATCCAGAGACGAAATGGCAACGTTTGCAGATTTCTCTCCAAACGTAACAAATTTTATATTTCCCGACTTTAAATTGGTATAGTTTATTGAAGACGGTGATCTGTCGGTCAATACATACATCTCTCCTTTTTCTACATTTTTAAGAAATGAAACTCCCAGACTTACCCCCTCATCAAGGTTGGTTCCAGTATCTTTTGGCATTAAGTCTTTGATTACACTATTCAACCTTGCTTTATCACCCGTAAAGTTACTGATAACCCTGGAAGTATAATTTGAAGAAATAACCATCATCTTATCTGATTGACCAAGTTTACCCACCATTTTAAGTGCATACGACCTGGCCTCGTCAAAACGTGATCCATTCTCTTCAATAGTTTGCATACTTGCAGATGAGTCAATGACAACAACAACACTCTTTCCGGAAATATTAATTATGCTGGATTTAAGATATGGCTTTGCAAGAAAAAAAACAAGAAGTAGAATAAGGAGTACTTGTAACAGGAAAAGAAGGTCTACCTTAAAGACTTTACTCCGTACAGTATCTTCCTTAAGTATTCCCCATGGAATCAGACTCGGCACATGCACTACATTTTTCTTTTTATTAAAAACATAGAATAATACGACAAGTCCTATTGATGCTAAATATCCAAATGCGATTAAATTTAAAAAACCCATAAATTAGCTAATAAAATGTTTATGATCATGTTTACAGCTTGATAAAAATCATATATATTATTATAACATAATAACTTAAGGTGTATGTGTTTACAACAAATATTTACAGTCAAATGTAACATCTAAGGACATATAGGCATGCAGATATCAACAAGCCCTTCGGCGAGATGAACCTTTCTACATTGTTGTCTCGTGTTTATTAAGAAGTACAGTGTCAAACCGAAAGTAACGGTAGGGTACGGGGAAGTACACTTGCTCCCCGCATGAATGATGAGTCGCTCACCCGGATGAATCCGTTCGGACGGGGACTGGGACAAGCAAGTGGATCACTGGTTCGAGTACAGTATCTCCCATATTGCCATACAGGGAGTTATGACAAA
Source organism: Candidatus Scalindua japonica (assembly GCF_002443295.1). Taxonomy (NCBI): domain Bacteria; kingdom Pseudomonadati; phylum Planctomycetota; class Candidatus Brocadiia; order Candidatus Brocadiales; family Candidatus Scalinduaceae; genus Candidatus Scalindua; species Candidatus Scalindua japonica. The sequence continues at coordinate 239,928 of NZ_BAOS01000013.1, forward strand.
ATGAAAAGTATTTACAACCACCTTTTTGAGCTATTGTAGTAGGATTGTAGTCAAACTTTTCCAAAATCTGGACACCTGCCATTAAGCATTCTACCGCATCATAATGGCTTAACATAAAAGATACTATACAGTTATGTAATTGAAAAGAATACACTTGAAACAATTCGGATATACTATGTTACTATACAGAAATAATAAATAAGATTACTAGCCGTCATAGTGAGAAAAGTAAATTGGAAAAAAGAAAAGATCAAATAGCTTTAACTCAAGTGTTATACTTTTATAATTGTAGAAGAGTATGTCACTCACTATATTATGCCAAATGACCAGAAGGGAGATGCTCTTCATTTAGCCCTTGCATCCTGTCACCATTCTTACTTTTTGCTGAATTGGAACTGTGCCCATTTAGCGAATGTAAATAAATTTGAGCACATTCGACACATCAATACTATGCTGGGATTGTATGTTCCAATCTCAACCACACCTTATGAATTACTTTACTGGGAGGGAAAATAAGGGAAGCTACCTGATTTTGTTAACTGAAATTACTGCTGGTTAAAAATATGCTGAATAATTACCAAAAAAAATATATATAGGATTATCAGGTTTTTTATTGATTGTGCTTTTGGTCTTTCATTATCTGGGACCAACATTCGTTAACTCAGAAGGAATGAAGAAAAAGGTCCAGACCGTTATCTCACAAAAAGTAGGCGGCAAAGTGGAATATAAGACCGTTGATCTATCAATATTTCCAATCATTCATGCTGTCATTCATCAGGTAAGTATTTCCATACCGGAAAAGGGTGAGGGAACGATAAAGACGTTGAACATCATTCCGAAGATATTACCCCTTTTCATCGGTAAATTTCTCATTGACAAAATCCGGATAGAATCTCCCGATATGAAGATGGTAATGCCCCGGAGTTTTGAGCAAAGCAATGAAGCTAAGGAACCCTTCAATCTTGATACATTCAAAGATACGGTGATCGGTATGTTATCTCCTTTGACAACAGAACTACAGGAATTTCAAATTACCATCAAAGATGGAGCATTCAATCTTATTGAAGAGGCTGTAATGGTTTTTACCTTGCGTAATGTACAGGCGGAAATTGGTTGTCTTTCTCAAGAGATAAAAATCAAAATAAATGGTACATCCAGTATTTGTAAAGATATTTCGGTGATTGCGAGTTTTGGCCAGAAAGATTTGAAAGGCAAGGGAGAGGTTGAACTCAGACACTTTCAGCCGCAGACTCTTTTTGACCGTTTTTTACCGGATGCTGTTTATCGAATATCAGAACCGATTGATAAGGTGATTGTGAACCTTAAAACAGATGGGCCCAATGATTTACAGGTCGGATTAAAAGGCTCCTTACCCAATCTGACATTACGTAAGGGAGACATGCAATCAGTCATAAAATGTAAAAACATGGAGGGTTCTCTTCATTTTGAGGAAGGCAAAACGAAAATATCTCTTACAGATCTTGACCTTGATCAACCTCAGCTCAATATGATTGGAGACTTTGTTGTCGATCATGAAACGCAGCAAATCAACCTGGAGCTTACGGGTCGTGATATTGACATTCCTACGGTACGGGAAAAAGCTCTGGCTTTTGCAGGAGATAATGAGGTAGTAAAAACACTTTTTCAAATTTTGAAAGGTGGCAGATTGCCTGACATCGTAATCAGGAGTCAGGGAAGGTCATTTGGTGATCTTGGTAACATGGAAAACCTTGTCATAAAGGGTAATATTCGTGAAGGTAAAATCTTAATTCCTGGTCCTGATTTTATTTTGGAAAATGTCACGGGGGATCTGGTTGTTGAACAGGGCATCCTGGAAGGCACTAAAATTGATGCTAAACTTAAAGATGCTTTCGGCAGGGAAGGAAGAATCAGCGTCGGCCTTACCGGAAAGGATGCACCTCTTCATGTTGAAACAAAGATAACAACAGATGCCGAACAAATTCCGCCACTTCTCAAGAGATTAACTAAAAATAAAAACTTTTTAAGTGCAATCAAACGGCTAATAAACGTTAAAGGAACGGTTACCGGTACACTTGTCATCGGTGGACGTCTTGACGCAATTACCGCAAAAGTGGATATTGATAGAATCAATGTCTCTGCTCATTACGACGGGGTTCCATTCCCCTTACAGATTAATGATGGGAGGGTTCATTATGATGGGGAGAACATAAGTATGACAAACCTGGGAGGTACATTTGGCAGTTCTTTGTTTTCAGAACTTACGGCCGGGATAAGCCTTGGAGAAGATGCCAGTATAGAAATTCAATCAGGGAGGATCCTGGCTTTACTCAAAGAATTATACCCATGGGTATACTCATTTGAGAAAGTGGAAAAAGGCCTTAAAGATGTAAAAGCAGTAAGTGGTATCCTTCGGTTTTCGTCATTGAAGCTGCATGGTCCGCTTGCCATGCCGGAAAGCTGGAGTATAGAGGCAACGGGTGAGGTTGAAGATCTTATCGTGGATACAACCCTATTCCCAGAGTCAATTAAAATAGAAAAAGGAAATCTTAAAGCAGTGGAGAATAAGATCCTTTTGACAGCTGCAAAGGTAAATGCAGGAGACAGTTCATTAAGAATATCAGCAACGGTTAATCATCATATGACAGAGTTTGTCAAGGTTGATATTGGATTCGAAGGGGAAATGGGAAAGGAATCAATGAATTGGATAGAAAACCGTTTTAAGCTACCAGCAGAATTTAGTATCAGGCCGCCACTCTCCATACCAGAGGCCCATCTAACCTGGAAAAAAGATTCAGGCATATCATTTATCAGTACTCTTGTGTTTCAAGATGGCCCCGGAATTTCTTTTGATATGTTTCTGAATGCTGAAGGCTTGAAGATTAATAACATTCTTATTCAGGACGCAGAAACCAACGCTTCTTTTGCATGCGGCCTTAAAGAAGAGGTGATTGACTTTAGTTTTACCGGTAATTTGTCACATACGACTACGGATAAAATTTTCCACAATACCCCATTTTCTAAGGAGTGGATAAAGGGTGATTTCGAGGCACATATCCTGTTGGATAAACCGAAACATTCTATATTTCACGGTATACTTGAAGGGGGGGATTTCTCATTCCCCTGGATACAAAAGGTACCCTTGAACATAAACGATATTGCATTGCATGCAGATAACAAAAGTGTCATGGTAGATTCTCTCAGACTCACCTGGAAAGACAATCACCTTTCAGTAAATGGTGATGTTAATATTTCTGAAAATGGTTTTCTCTTTGATTTGGTTATGTCTGCCGATGGAATAAACTGGGATACAATCAGAAAAACCCTGGATATTGGGAATAAAAAACAAGATAAGAATGAGGATAATAAAAAAAAAGAGGAGGAGAGTGAAGAGAGCCATTTTTGGGAACTTCCCATAAAGGGTTTTCTCAGATTAGATGCGGAATCCTTCACGTTCGACCAATACACCTGGGAGCCGTTACAGGCCAAACTCTCCTTCGACCCTGATTGTATAAGCATAGAGGTTATTGATGCCAATGTATGCGGAACTTCCTGCCCCGGAGTATTGGAAGTAACCCCTCAGGATATATCATTAGATTTTCAATTACAGAGCCGTAATCAAGAATTAAGTACAACAATACAATGTTTTGGTGATAAAAACGATTTTATAACGGGTGAGCTTCACCTTGAGGCTCAGGCAATGGCACGTGGAGCAAGTAAAGAATTAGTTAAGTCGCTTAATGGAAATTTTGAAGGTACCGCAAAGAATGGAAAGATAAGCCGCTTTGGATTGTTAGCAAAGATTTTTGCCTTCCTGAATCTTACTGAGACTTTCAGGGGCAAGTTACCGGGCATTACAAAGGAAGGGTTTCCGTATAAATCCATGACTCTAAACGGAGAAATACAGAATGGTCTTTTTATGATAAATGAATACGTCTTAGACGCTCCTTCAATGCGAGTAACCAGTCATGGTTCTGTCGATATTTTTGCGAATGAATTAGATCTTGAGTTACTAATGTCTCCTTTTAAAACTGTCGATTTTATCATAAATAACATACCAATAATAAGAGGCATTTTAGGCGGCACCCTTGTCTCCATTCCTGTTAAAGTAAAAGGCGATATTGAAAACCCGATGATTTCATACTTTCCCTTTTCAGTTGTTGGCAGAAAATTGCTGAATACGACAAAGAGAGCTCTGAATACACCGGCGAATATTATAAAACCGCTCATACCAGGCAAGGGGAAAAAATGATCATCACAAGTTCTTTACTTTGGCTATTCAATCTGATGCAGTGTTTCTTGCCAATATTTTGCAAAAGAAAAGGTGGTCTATAATAAAAAGTGAGAATCCAGTATTCGTTACTTCTGATAAAGCTGGTTTGCAAAGGGAAATTAACGGACATAAAACAAAGAATAAAAACGAACAAGACGGTCTTCTATACATTTTCCCAAGACACTATACAACAGGAGGAATTAAGGGTAAGTTATTAATCTGTTATAATGAACAGAAAGAGAAGAATCTTAGGGAATTAAACTCTTTATACATAGTCTATATAAGAGATATAATGGAAGGGTTTAGATTAACACGAACTGTTGCTCTAACAAAAAATCAGAAAAAAATACTAAAATCTATTGATAAAAAACTCTTATCATGTTGTAGCGGGTAAAAACAGACAGGAATTTGGGTAACAAGGCAAGTACCTGTCTCAGGAGAAATTATTTTGTAGCTTCTGCAGGCATTTTGACAATTTCTTTAAATCCCTGATACTATACGATAAGCAAGGTCAAAAGGAAGGCCTGCTTCAAGGATTTTTTTCTAACCACTTCATGGTTGTACTCTGCTTTTTCAATATAAACTTTCTTTGTTTCCGTATCATAAATCTTGTAAGAAGCCATAGGGATAACGTCTCGTGGCTGATCAACGGAACCTGGATTGATGTAGTAACGTTGGCCTGGACTCAAGGAAATATCAAATGTTTCCAACCTCTCCACAGACTGTCGTTCTTGCAACATGAGCTTTTTATCGAATTGGTCTGTAGGGATAAAGACGGAAGCGTGCACGTCTCTTTTGTGTTTTGTATACAAATATGCCGCTGGTTTATGTGTGTACCCGGCAAATGTTATCTTTGAATTTAATATGCTGTAATTTAATAAAATAGAATTCATCACATAATATTATGTTAAACACTCTATTAATTAATTATATTGCCTTATTAATGCATATTTGTTTCATTTGGAGCCAAATATATACTGAATAGTTTGTAATAGTAACTGTGCTCATAGTTGTCAATTTTTTTTAATAAGTGTTCATGTACCCAAATTCATCAAATGCAAAATTTATCGTTTATTAATGAATGCAAGGAACTTAACTCAGGTTTTGAATGTTAGCATTGTTTTGAAGCAGTGATTAATTAATTTACATACAACAAGAGAGAGTGTGTGTGATGCTTGAAGAGAGTACCAACGGAGCATAACGACAACATTAGAAGACAAACGTAAAAATAGTTGAAAAGCGGTTGAAAAGTTACTTGCTATTGGTGATGATCTTGATTACATTAATGAACATATAAAGAAATGAAGCAAAGAAGAATACTTTGGTGTTAGATATAATTTTTGAGAGTTTTAATAAAAGGCAAAGCTCTGGAGTCACTTATTCAATTAGATGTTTGTTTCTTCAACAAAATATTTTTGTATTTACTCTTATGCGCTCATCTTCTCCAGAACATTTAAGAACATATCCTTTGATGATGATTTAATTATGCTTTCTGATGATAGAATAAAGGAGTCTTTTATCTCAACGTTATTTCCAAATTTTTCTAAGATATCCCTAAAGTACTTGTCATACTCTTTAATGTTTGTGAACGCATAGATTATAATATGAGTTATGTCTGTTTTTCGTATAGCATATGACTTTATTGCAATTGCAGGTCTAATAAGATTATCAAGTTCCTTTTTCTTATACTTTTTATATACGCCAGGTAATATCTTCATTAAAGCAATTACCTGTATGTTTATATCCAGTTTTTTATAATCCAGATTTAATTCCTGGCTTTCAATAAGCCCTTTAGCAACAAGCTTTTTATAATTTTGCTTACACCCTGTGACGTTATTTCAAGTGATTCTGATATGTCGTTATTTGTCAAATCTGGATTTTGAACAAGTAGGCTAAGCGTAAATCTTTCATTAGGGGATAGTTTCATAATGAGATAGTTATATCAGGTTAAATGTTAAAAGTTTTTTCAAATGAGCCATCATGTGAATAATTGACCAATATTTGAATTCAAGCAAAAAATGTGCCGATTACTGACGGCACGAGTAAGGCTTGGATTACCATATCATTAAGATCAGATATATTATGTTTTGATTAAAGTAGTTACGTTATGAATTGCTGTTGATATGTTACATATTTATATCGACTTAAACATTACACGAACAAGAATATAACGGTAAATAATTTGAAGAAAGCCCAATGTAAACGCTTTTTTTTCTTTAATATAGAATTGCCGCTGTTGCGCTCGAAAGTAAAAGCTGTCGGTTTTCAACCATAAGCCTGTAACAATTGGCATTTTTAGCACGAAATACGTTCTCATTATCTTCAAACTTATTAATTTTTTTAATTTTATACTATTGTTGCCATAATAAACTTTGTATTATTTTATGTTTCATATAGAAACTAAAGCAACAAACGAGCATGTATATCATGTTAGATTTTGTACAAAACAAAATAACTAGATTTGATGCTGTTGCTAATTATCGCCCGGCACAAGTGATGTATCTGTACAAATTTCGTCTTCTGCATACGTGAGGCGAAGGTTAGAGGGTCTTATTCCAAGTATGTATCTTGATTCAATACGCGCTCCCTTTGGGTTAGGATATTCCAAGGAAAAGACATTCTCATATTTTGTATCATACATAACAGTGCCGGGCCAACTCAATGACTATCGTGTCTACATATAGCTTTTAGCAATAATATACCAAGAGAAAGGGTGGAATTATGGAAGTAAAATGTACAAAATGCATGCACTCGTTTGAAGTTGAAGAAACCACGAAAAAGTATAGGTTTCCTTTTTATTTAATCTTAACAGGGACGGCTATGCTCGCTTATGAACATACAGTTAACAATCCAAGCCTCATCATCACGGCCTTGGGAGATTTTTCGGTTACTGTTGGAATTATCTGGATGATTGTTACAAGAGGGCGTGTTAATAAGCATTAATAAAAGTGCTTAAAGATAATGGTGATATCAAGTGGCCGTTTTAGAATGTAAAAAAAGAATGCACATGCAGTATATTTACATTCTGAAGAATTATTCTATTTTAGTTAAATAAAATTATTCAAGGAGAAAGATATGATTAAATTAGAAAGAATATTATTCCCTACAGACTTTTCTTCCACTGCGGAACATGCCTTAAAGTATGCACTCACTTTTGCATCTGAACACAAGGCAAAGCTGTTCGTTATGCACGTAATTCCAAATCCTGATTCCCCGGTTGTATTCGGTGAAGATGGAGAATCTGTTACTCCTCCAAGTTTTGAAAGAATGGAAGCAAAAGCAAAAAAATCAATGGAACAATTAATACCAGAGAGATATGCAAAAGAGCTAGAGATTGAAAATATTATTGTACAAGGGGGGCCGCTTAAGGAAATTCTCAAATGTGTGAAAAAATTCAATATTGACTTGCTAACAATGGCTTCACACGGTAGAAAAGGAATTTCTCACATGCTTATGGGGAGCCTGGCGGAAAAGGTTGTACAAATGGCTCCATGCCCGGTTTTAACGATAAAACATCCTGAACACGAATTTGTATTACCATGATCAGGGTCAGTCATCGCATATAAGCATTGATAGTGTTTCTTGATATTGCTACGTTTTTATTTATGCCAGGGAAGCCGCGAATTGAATACGACGGAGCAGTGTATCATGTAATGTGTCGAGGAAACAGACGGGAGGAGATTTACCGCGATGATATAGACCGTAAACTTTTTTTAAACCCTAACGGAAGTATACGCAAGGACAGGTTGAGTTATTCATACTTATGTTCTCATGAAAAACCATTATCACATTTTACTGGAAACTCCGGAAGCAAGTTTAGTAGTTGGTATGAAATGGTTTCAGGGTACGTACACACAGAGATTCAATGCCAGCGGCGGCATTTCTTTCAGGCTGGATATAGGGCATTGTTGGTGGATAATGGCACTTGTATGGTATATTCGAAGCAAACCAACCGTTAGTATTGAAAGAAAAGAACAATAGGCAAGTCTTTAGAATGTAATTTTTAATGGATCATTCAAAAAGCTTTACAACTGGGTGCACTGAATTATTAGAACACATTCCTTCGCAGTTGATTACTTGACAAATCGGATCATGTGGAATTCCACATGCCTTGCGAGAAGGCAAATCCGGTATCCTGCCATATTGAGATGATTCCGAACGAAATAGCTAACGCATGCATAAAAAGAATACATGCGCTAGCTGATACAAATGAATAACCACTATGGTACCAAGTCCAACCAGTCATCACGTGTAGTTTTATGACAGGCAAGACATGCGTTTCTGAACAAATCATCAAAACTTTCATAGGCCCCAGAAAGATCTCCCTCTTTAGACGTGGCTACCATATTTCTTGAGTTATCAAAAATTATCTGTACAAATTTTTCAAATTTCTCCTTCATGGACTTGTCAGATACTTTGAATTTCCTTCCAACCTGACCATCCTTTGGAAAGAACTCGTTCATTATGCTTCCACTGATTTCTGCGATTTTTTTGGCTTCCTTGGTAACTGTAGCAGAATCTCCTTTTAATATTGCATCCATTATTTCGGCCATATGAAGGCCTATTTGTCCCATAATTGCTCTAGTAACTACAGAACCATGCACATCAATTTCTCCTCCAAACACATTTCTATTTTTTGAAACATATGATATTGCGCTTGTTGTAATAACTAATATGCAAAGTAAAGTTATACTTATTTTTTTTATCGTCTTCATTTAACATATCTCCTTTTCTAAATAATATAGTAATAGACTATTAATCACATACATCTCATTGCATCGTTGATTTAGTCATTTCATACATTACCCCTTTCAGATTTCTGTTAAAAATATAATACGAATTCCGAATTTTTATTTTTCAACACAATTGACCTGCTCTAATAATAAACAACGCAGTAAACAACGCAGTTTCAATATTATGATATTTTTATAATATATTGTATATTGCAAGTTGACAATTGCAATAAATATTACTATTATAAACTACAAAATACATTTATATTCGTATAAAAATACTGAAAACAATACAAAGGACAAATAGTTTCAATACGAAACTATAAGGAAAGCGTATGGATATACTTACAAGAGAAAGAAAGAGTAACTATTTGGCAGCAAATACACACGCTAATCAACATAATTTGAAAACACAACGTTTAAAACTGCGTTCGTCTTACGAAAACTGTACTAAAGAGGATATAGAAAGAATACTGAAGAAATACAACTTTTTTAATCGCTTTAGAAACGAAACAAGGAATTTTTCTAACGATTTTGAATTGAAAACAATAAATAGAGATAAGGTTGTTATCGACCATACCACAAAACTGATATGGCACCAGTCGGGCTCTTTGGAAAAAATGGACTTGAATAAAGAATGGAACTGGAAAGAAAAATTAAACCAGAATGAGTACGCTGGATATTCTGATTGGCGATTACCCACTGCAGCAGAAGCAGCATCATTATTGAAGTCGAAGAATAAGAATACTGATCTATTTATCGACCCGGTATTTGATGAACAACAAAAGAGTATATGGACTTGTGATCATTATAGTGCACATAGTGTTTGGTGCGTAAACTTCTCAACAGGCTGTGTACGAAATTATAACATTTATTACGGCCATTACTCTCGTCCTGTACGTTCATTTTACTGATATGGATTTGTGATTTTACTGAGCCGCCCGTATCGAAGATCGTTTGTGATCAAATTGCATCATATATGACCTCCTGGAGAGGGTACAAGAATTTTATTATTTGATAGGTAATCTCGACTAAGTTACCCTTCGACGAGACGCCTCTTATAGTGATAAATTCTGGCATTTTGTTCAATAGACAACTATTACGGGCGGCTGAAATTTCAATGCAAAACTTAAAATTCTGAAAAACTATTAGCAACAAATGAATGTGTATTAAACCACAGAAAAAAAGTATATATAAAAAGTGAGGAAATAAATATTATGATTACTGTAAAACAGATTCTGAATGATAAGGATGGTGGGATTTTTACCGTAACACCTGAACGCACTTTGTATTATGCACTCAAAGTCATGGCAGATAAAAATATTGGAGCGCTGATTGTAGTAAAAGAAGGAAAAGCGGTTGGTATGTTTTCAGAGCGTGATTTAGTACGAAAGGCTGTAATCGACCAGAAGATATCAATGGATATGAAAGTAAATCAATTAATGACGACTATGATATGCCATGTACGCCCTGAACAAACTATAGATGAATGCACGGCATTAATGACGGAGAAACGTACACGTCATTTGCCAGTATTAGACGGAGAAAAGCTGGTTGGTATTATCAGTATTGGAGATATTTTAAAACAAACCATAGCGGAAAAAGAGTTTAAAATACAAAATCTTGAAACCTTTATTTCAGGTGGGTTTTAGAGAACATTAAAAACTATCAATGATATGAACCTTAAAAAAGAAGCTAAGAATAAAGCACCTTCTAATTATCAAGAACGTGTAATGGGGATGCCGGTGTTATGCCTGATTGTAACAGCAGCGCTGATACTTGTACCTTCATTAATACTTTTTTTAGTGATTTCCTTCAGAAAAAAAATGTCTTGGTTTTCATGATTCAATATATCAGGTTCAATCATTGAAGGTAAGGATTGAGAGGGTGTGGAGAATACTGATAAAATATCTGGTTTAATCACATAATGAAAAGATTGAGTATGCAAATCATTCTAATGATATAATCCTGTATCATTACAAACGTTTGTCAGACAGTAATGAAGGCAGTCCAACTACTCAAGCAACAGGTAAAGCTTGCAGCGGTTGTATTATGAATGCAACACTCCAAACCCGGAATGTCCTTAAAGGCGTCAACAAACTTTAACACTGTCCAAATTGCAAACGAATACTCTTCCTCAGTGAAGATGAATCAATATGAAATAAGCAGGTATGGACGCTAAGCAATTTCAACTTCAGGTTAGAAGAAAATGCAAAAGCCAAAAATTATGGTGATAGATGGTGAAAAAGAACGACGTGATGTGCTGCATATTTTTTTTTCAAGAGAAGGATATAAAGTTAAGGTTGTTGACAATGGATCTGTAGCAAAAAAAGTATTAAGAAAAGAACGCTTTGATCTGGTGTTATGCGATTGGGCTGCGCCGGAAGTATATAATTATGACGTAATACAAAACCTTAACAAGTTAAAGAAAAGACCAGGGATAGGTATAATTACATGCTGGAGCGGAAAGATCATGTCTATAAATAATGGAGACCTGGATGTCGATTTTATTGCCAGAAAGCCATTTGATCTTTCTCATTTATTAAAGCAGATAAGAGAAGTTATTAAAGCCGAGTAATATACTTCAACAAATTCACACGATTAAACGATTTCAGGTTGCTTCTATCCTTTCCAGGCCTCGAACATGCAATGCCAGAAGAAGCCAAACTTTGCTACTTCCTATTTTTTAAACATATGTAGAAAGACGATAATGAGAGTAAAAGACATAATGAAAAAGAATGTTGTAACTGTAAGTGAGGATGAAAGCCTGGATCAGCTTACTGCCAAATTTATCAAGTACAATTTTCATACCCTTCCTGTCACAGACAGTAATAGCAAGGTACTTGGAATTGTCAGCTACGAGGACCTCATGAAAATATTTCATCATGATTCTGCTCTTAAAGAGCTGAAGAAATCATCAAGTACATGCAGTACCACACAAAGTGCTGTTATGGAATATGGATTCCAAGAGGACATGGGGTCTACGGTAAGGGTTTCAGACATAATGGATACTAATGTTGTAGCAGTTAACGAAAATGCAACGCTAATCGAAGTAAGAACACTGATGCAGCGTAGTGGTCTTTCTCAGTTACCAGTAATAAAGGACAATACTCTGGTAGGATTTATTACCCTATTTGACATAATAATTTCAATTTTTAAGGTGATGAATATTATTAAATGAATAAATCTGCAAAGCGGTCAATCAAAACCAAAATTCCTACCTAAGGGCTCAACATGGTAGTAAACTAATGAGAGATGAATATATACTGTTCGTATAAGAAAACACAAGGAAAGGAAAATGAAGTATGAATGGCAATAAGCCAAGGTGGTTGAGTATTGTATATTTTATTATGTGTGTATCATGTCTGGTATATTTCGGCGCCAGACTAGTTATAGCGGGTGACCCAAGTGGTACCCTAAACTATGGGTCCGATGGCAGCATTGAGAGGCTAGGCTATTCTATAAATTTCACATGGACACTTGTTGCCGCATTTCTGGTGTTTTCAATGCAAGCAGGCTTTGCAATGCTTGGTGGATTTTTACAGACTAAAAATATGCTGGGATACATAGCACACTGTTTTATAGATGGAACTCTCGGTGCAATCGTCTTCTGGGTCGTTGGTTTTGCCCTTATGTTTGGTGGCTCCGAAGCTGCACCAGGACTTGAAAAAGGCAATGCCTTTATAGGATTTAGCGGATTCTTCCTCTCTTCCGGAAGCTATGATGTAGAAACGGTTATGCTCTGGCTCTTCCAGATGGTATTTGCCACCAAAGCAGTTACCATTATTGCAGGCGCTGTGGCAGAACGGATGAAGTTTGTTCCTTATTTAATCTACAGCACTTGTGTCTGCGGAGCAATCTATCCTATATACGGACATTGGATCTGGGGTGGAGGGTGGCTAAGTTCTTTACCCTATGGTGCTGGCTGTGTGGATTTTGCGGGAGCAGCAGTTATTCATACTGTGGGAGGAATGCTTGCTCTGACAGGCGCCTGGGTTCTCGGCCCAAGAATGAATAAATTCAACCCTGATGGCTCGTCAAATGCCATCCCGGGACACAACATTAATTTAGTAGTTCTCGGCACACTATTTCTGGCATTTGGATGGTTCGCTTTTAATGCGGGCAGTACACTTGGCGCAACAGATCTCAGGATTTCAGTTATAGCTACTAATACATTTCTGGGAGCTGCTGCTGGTGCAACTATAGTAATATTTGTATCATATATAATCTTCGAGTTTGCTGATATTGGCCTTGCCTGTAACGGTGCGCTTGCTGGTTTGGTGGGTGTAACTGGCGCATGCGCATATATTCCTCCATGGGCTGCCATAGCGATTGGTGTTGTGTCGGGAATGATTATGTGGGGCACTGTAATATTTGTAGAAACAAAACTGAAAGTTGATGATCCTCTTGGTGCAGTTGCTGTACATGGTGCAAATGGTATATGGGGAATGATTGCGGTTGGGATATTTGCTGACGGTACGTATGGCGGCATAAGAGGTTGTATTACAGGTTCTATTGAACAGCTTAAAGCCCAGCTTATCGGTGTTCTGGTTGCTATGGCCTGGGGGTTAAGTACTGGAGCATTAATATTCTGGCTACTCAAGATAACCATGGGCCTGCGTGTCTCTGAACTGGTTGAACACGAAGGCGTTGACATACATTTACATGGCTCTCCGTGTTATCCAGCGCAAGATGAAATTACACCACTATTTGGCACGGCTGATGAAGAAGAGACCGCTCACAGAGATAGGGGCATATTGTAAAGAGCCTTTAGCAAAAAAGGTTGCTGAGAAAGCCGGTGCTGATACCCTGATGGAGCTTTCTACCGGTGGTGACTTAGGTGAGATAAGGCGAAGGGTTCTTGACTCAATCAGTTTAACGGTTGGGACTGTGCCTCTTTACCAGGTAGCAATGGAGACTATTGAAAAGAAAGGTTCTGTTGTAAAGATGGAGTCTGATTTTCTTTTTGAGATTATTGAGCGGCAGGCACAGGATGGAATCGGCTTTATGGCTATTCACTGTGGTATAAATATGATTACGTTGGAGATATGGTGAAACTTAAGGATAAAGTAAAAAACCCAGGATTTGAAAATGGGAATTGCCAGGAGAGACCTTGACTGGAAAACCCAGTTTGAAACTGCTATCACTTCAGAAAAAACTGAGGAGATCAGGAAAAACAGGCCGCCTATCGAAGATGAGACATGCACAATGTGCAGCTCGGTCTTCTCGTTAAAAGGTGTGATGGAATATTATGAAGATGACCTGAAGGATAGCAGAAAAAAAAACTACTCTGCAGCTTTACAAATTTAAGAATTGTGTATTAGTAAGTGGATAAATTCAAGAGATCCAAAGAATTATTATGTTGGTATATAATTTATATTTGACGAACGAGAGAGTCATAATGAGTAGAATTGACGCTGAAATGACACAATTTTTCAATAAGAGGTGTCAGTGGTTGAAAGGAGTTCTCACATGGTTTTTTATTAATAGCAACATATATAAAGGGCAAAAATGTTTGTAAAAGATGTAATGAGTATAGATGTCATAACTATACGTAAAAATGAAAACTTGATCCAGCTTATAGCCAAATTTCGAAAGTATAATTTCCATACTCTACCTGTCATTGACAATGAGAAAAAAGTTTTAGGGGTTGTCAGTTCAGAGGACATTATGAAGGTATGCCTTCCTCATAATCCTGTGCTGGATAAATTACTCAAATCTACGCATCTATACAATACAGAGGAAGAAGATATATTAGAAATGGACCTTCCTGAGGAGCTGGGAACTACGGTAACGGTTTCGGACATAATGAATGTCAATGTGGTAACTATTGAAGATAGTGAAACAATAGCCGATGCAAGAAAACTGATGAAGCTCCACAATATCCAGAGAGTACCAGCAGTAACAAGAGGCAGGGAACTTGTAGGGTTTATCACCCTCTTTGATATAATAATTGCGCTTTTCAAGGAAAGGAACATTATTGAATGAATACAATCCTCTGCCTGGGAATTGTGCTGGTTGGAGCACTTGTGGCAGAAAAGATTATCAGCTATCTTAAAATCCCAGCCATAACGTCATATATACTCCTTGGTATTCTCCTTGGCCCCTTTGCCTTAAATGTGACCGGTGAAGGCCTGATCGCATCTTCTGAACTCTTTTCTAACATAGTGCTTGGATTTATAGCATTTCATATTGGTAAAAACTTTTCTATCGAAAACTTCAAAAGGATAGGGAAGGTGGTTTTATTCGTATCAATTGCGGTAACCGTTGCAACGTTGATTTGTGTAACATTGGGCATATATTACGTGGCACACCAGCCATTTCATATCTCTCTTCTGTTTGGAGCAATATCTACAGCAACTGCACCTGCAACAACAATGATGGTAATAAGACAGTACAGGGCAAGAGGCCTGTTTACTGATGTATTACTTGGTACTGTAGCTATTGATGATGCCTGGGGGATAATAATCTTTTCTGTATCTCTTGCTATAGCACAGGTTCTTCAGATTGGCCAATTTTCTGAATGGATTATTATGGCAGTAACTGTAAAGGCTGCGGGTAAAATATTTCTTTCTGTAATACTGGGTTCGATTATAGCCATTATTGCCTCAAAAATTTCAATTTATTTAAAGAGAAGAGAAGACGTGTTGACCTTCATACTTGGAGCTATACTCATAAATACTGGAGTTGCCTTATACTTCCATTTATCACCCCTTCTCTCAAACATGTTTTTTGGTACAGTGTTAGTAAATATTGGAAAGACCCCTTTCAGGTTTTTTGATACAGTGAATAGTGTCGACTGGCCACTTTATGTCATGTTTTATGTACTTGCAGGTGCGAATCTAAATATAGGATTGCTTAGTTCCCTGGGGCTGATTGGTTCCGTTTATATAATTTCAAGGATTGTTGGAAGGATTGCGGGCGCTTACACCGGAGCTATTATAGCAGGAACAGAACAAAGTATAAGGAAGTATATGGGGCTTGCCCTTATGGCACAGGCAGGGGTAGCCATCGGACTTGCCATAATGGCAAGGACGAACCTTCCTAAAACAGGTGGAACCATACTTAACACCATTATTGCTACAACTGTAATCTACGAAATTTTGGGGCCAATAGCCACACGCTATTCCCTTTCAAAGGCTGGAGATATTTAAAACTTACCTTTTAATATTCAAAATATAACACTACTATCTACTTTCAGCCTGCAACATTTTCCGTACTTATATGGAAGCTCTTAACCAAAATAAAGTTCGCATAAACCAGTTTTCAATACTATAATTAAATCCTGTGTTTGGAGTGATTTCATTTGCTACATTTATAGGGAAATAACATGTTAGTAAGTTTTTCAACAAGTAATGAAATCCGCACAAAAAAATGAAAATAGCGTCATGAAAAAGCTCACAAAGAATGAAAAACATGTACTAAAGTTACTGACTGAAGATCCGTCATCCACAAATCAGGAGATTTCTGGAAAGCTTGATTTAACACCTCAGGGTGTCGGCAAAATAAGAAAACAGCTCTTTGAGAAGAAGTATATAAGAACCGAGGAGCTGCACCTGGATTATGAAAAATTAGGTATTGACATTCATGCAATTACCATGATAAAGATATTGCCCAGTGTGTTCAAGAAGTTTAAAAATAATGAATTGGATAAGGTTTTAAAACCAATAAACGCTATCAGATCTTATGCAATACCGGAAACTGACATAACTCACATTATAATCTATGCATTTAGGAATATTAAGGAATATGAGACGTATTTCAGAAATATCCTGGATGAGTTTGGGGATTATGTGGAAATCAAGCATACCTTTGTCCTTTCATCAGGAAGCATTATCAAATCTTCAGCAAAGCTAATGTTTCTCGATGTGCTAAACGGACTAATAAACGATAATGCAACCAAAACAATTGAGTCTAATACATGAGTATACAGGTTCTTTGGCAGGAAGAAAAATCATTTTATAAACTATAATTTTTCAATTTTTTTTTCATCACTAATACTCTTTTTATATATGTCCATCCTTTTACCTCTGGATTTCTGAACAACATCCTTGATAAGACCTCCAGTACACAAAAGAGCTCTAAGCCTCCAGCTATTCTTGGCGGTTACAACACAGTTTTTTAGTTGATAAATTTAATTTATTAACTAATCTATAGATATTATTCTTTTTCATTGGTGAATAGGAATAATGAGATGGAGGACATAAGTTGCCGCCTATGATTTCCACTTTTTCGTTTCTGAAAATCACAATACACAAAGTCAAAACAAAGTAAAGAGGCGTTTTACCTACTTTTAAAAATCTAATAAAATATGGATTTTGCGAGTAACAAACAGATAATATTAGTAATCCATAGAAAATATTCAAACAAAAGGATTTAATTTTTTTGAAAATAAACTTTAATCAATTGTCGATAGCTAACATAATCAAACTATCGAAACACATTAAAGAAAAATGCATAAACTTCTCATCTTTTGAAGAAGTAGCGCAAGAGCTAATGAAAACACTCTACAATTCTTTTGTTACTGAAGATGGCATGAGTCCCTTCGTGTTAGCCAGGTTTTTTAAATCATGCGATTATGAGGGGCTCCCAGAGGATATAAGAAATTATATTCATATTAAAGACCCGAAAGGAAATTTAAAGTTAAACAACAAATATTTAACGCTCTTAGGTTCATTTGGAAAGTTAGACAATTGGAAATACCGAGATCTTTCCGAGAATTTCAAGGCATTTCCTTTTAATGAATATATGCTGGACAAAACCCCTATGTTATCCGCAGCCTTCGAAGAAATTGGACTGAAACCTGCTCATCTGAAACAGACAGACAAAAGCATCCTCATAAAAGACTACCATAGGCAGTACGGAATATTTTGTGTTGAGAACGCGAATGGCAGTAAACTGATCCCAAAGCAGGCAGAATTTGTCAGGCCGTATTCTGTGAAGTCTGTATTCGGTTTTGGTGGAATTTATTCTACCTCCAACGTATATGCTGTTATTATTTTTTCCAGAGAAAAGTTAAGCAGAAAGGATGCACAATTATTTCTTAGCCTTAATCCTGCTATAAAACAGATAACTCTGGCACATGAAGTAACAGGAAATATTTTTAAAACTGATAGCAAAAATACAAACGTTTCAATTGATAACTTTTCTGATGAAATGCCAACGGTTCAAATGAAAGCTTATAATAAAACTATTTCTCCTCGACATAAAGGAATTATTGAAAAAGAAATGGCGCTAACATACAGCATTGAACTGGAAATGACAAATGAG
Organism: Candidatus Scalindua japonica; assembly: GCF_002443295.1. NCBI lineage: Bacteria > Pseudomonadati > Planctomycetota > Candidatus Brocadiia > Candidatus Brocadiales > Candidatus Scalinduaceae > Candidatus Scalindua > Candidatus Scalindua japonica. Next base: position 258,183 of record NZ_BAOS01000013.1, read on the forward strand.
TACCTTTTAGGTATGTCTGAAGAATTAAAAGAATCACATGAAAAATTTCGAAGCCTTGTAGAAAATACCACTGACTGGATTTGGGAGACCGACGAACATAATCGGTATACCTATGCCAGCCCTCAAGTACATCAACTCCTTGGTTATGAACCGGGTGAGGTGATCGGAATAACTCCTTTTGATATAATGACATTAGAGGATCAGCAGAGCGTTAGAAAGCAGTTCATTGAAATTACCGAACGACAGGAGTCGTTTTCCGGATTGGAGAATCATAACCTGCACAAGGACGGTCATACCGTGATACTGGAAACCAGTGGAGTTCCCATAATCAGTCCTGATGGCTCATTCAAGGGATACCGAGGAATTGATCGTGACATCACGGAACGCAAGAAAACAGAGCAGGCACTAATACAGTCAGAAAAGTTAAAAGCCATGGGAGTAATGACCTCTGGAATCAGCCATGAGTTTAATAACATCCTTGCAGTAATTAAGGGCTTTTCACTTTTGTTAAAACAAAAATATGAAGATCACAAAGAAATATACGATAAAATTGAAGTTATTCTACAAAGTGTCACTGATGGTACTAAAATTGTTGACAGGATGCAAAGTTTTACAATGAATAAAACGGATGGAACTACATTTACGCCTTTAGATGTGAGAAAATTAATTGAACAAGTAATCGAATTATCAAAGCCCAGATGGAAGACTATTTCCGAGGCCCACGGAATAACGTATTATATAGACAAGAAAGGTATGAAAAGTGTATCAAATATCTGTGGGGATAGTACAGAATTGAGACAAGTAATACTAAATATCATTAATAACTCTCTTGATGCAATGCCTGAAGGTGGTCATCTATCCTTTAGCACATGGAATGAGGAACGTAATGTATGTTTCAGCATTTCAGATACCGGAGAAGGTATGTACGATGACATAAGAAAGAATATATTTGACCCTTTTCTCACGACTAAGATGCCGATAGGAGCAGGGTTAGGTATGAGTATCTGCTATGGTATCATAAAAAGACATGGTGGTGAAATAGATGTTGAAAGTGAAGTAGGAGTGGGTACCACAGTTACAACACGATTGCCGATAAGCAAGGAGGATTGCGATTTTGTTACAAGGCCAGAACAACAACACGAGCCAGGAGTAATGAATTTACGTATCCTGGTTATAGATGACGAACAGACAGTATGTGAATTGCTAAGCGAATTTCTCTCTCAAGAGGGCCAAAACGTTAAGAGCGTTTCCAGTGGTAAAGAGGCAATCAAATTATTAAAAAGTGAAAGCTTTGATATAGTGCTCTGTGACCTGGTCATGCCAGAGGTTAGCGGTAGAGAAGTAATAAGAATGCTAGACACACTAAATAAAAGGCCTAAGGTTGGACTAATCACTGGCTGGTCGGAAGAAAAAGAAATCTTTTCTATGGAAGACATGAAAGTAGATTTTGTTGTCAAGAAACCTTTTGATCTTTCAGAGTTAACTAAATGTATAAATATTGCATTTGATGCGGATAGTAAATAATAATAAAAACATATCCAGATTGGCAGGAACTCATCGCAGAGAATAGGCTATTTCTAAAAAATACAGTAGACTAAATCAAAAAATATAAAGAAGTGTTTCGCCTGCTTTTACAACCAAATAAAATTTAGGTTTTTTATTCTTCCTCCTAACTCTATGGTATTTGAATATGAAATTTTGATAACTATTCTGCTGCGTTATCAGTATTCTTACCTTTATTATTTCTGAATATAATACAACATGGGAAATTAATTTCTGTAAGGTTTGGGTTGTGTATTTTTATACTCAGAAATTAAACTGAATTCCACCAGTAATGTTGATCGCCACATCATTATCTCCGTAAACATACCTTAAATCCTGGTTAGTCTTATAGATCGTCCCGGACGCGTTGACGTTAAATTTTTCCGTAAGTTTATAACTTGCTTCCATATTGACCTCAAACCCTAATGTATTACCAAGATTATTCGGTACGCCTAACGCCCCCAGAATCGCCTCAAGGGAATCAGTTTCTCTCCACCAGAATTGTGTAAAGTTTGTATCTAAAGAAAGTCTATCAAATGGTTTTGTATCTAAACCAATATTGACAGCTACTGCACCGGGATTAACATAGTTAGAATTAGCATCTGTGTCTCTGAGTGAAGTGTAAGGGCTATCATGCCTCATAAAAGTACGGCCACCCAGTGCTCCCAGGGAGACGCGATCATCTATCATAAAACCTTTAGAACCCCAGACATCCACATGATCAGAGATTGCATCGAACCCTGTTGCGTCACCGTCGAAAGGATCACTATCACCTGAGACATAAAATACTCCGGTATGAGGAGTAATCTTTCCATTCAGCATTGGATACGAAACGTCAATGTAACCGGCAAATGCTCTTACATTTTGATCTCTCAACGGTATGGCCCCTACCAATGAGACATTATCCTGGTTTCCAAACACTCCATAAAGCCCTGTAAGCAGATTTACTCGACCTATTGGTCCATATGTGGTAAAACCAACGTAAAACGCTTCTACGTCTTCTTCCCTGCCAACACGTCCGCGCCCATGATCACCCTCTTCGTCAATATTAAAATGTATCGATGGTTTTACTACTGTTTTACCGATATTAAATTGAAGGTGTGCAATATAAACTTGCTGATCACGAAAACTAGATATCTGGTTAAAATCAGAAAGCAGGTCATTTTCCAGTCTGTTAGTACCGTAAAGGCTCCAGTCAATTCCTTTGTAAGAACCGGTAACGCGCACACCCAGGTCAGTATCATGATATATAGAGCCAATAAGATCAGATTTGTAGTCCTGTATGCCCGCCCTTATGTTTATATTGAACTTCTTGTTGACGGCAACTTCGAGCCATGACTCTTCAAGTGCAAAATCAGTTTCTTCATCATCATCTTCTCTTCTATAATAATTGTCTTCAAGTGGAACGCTTCCCCTGTCAAGAAGTGCATGACCACCGACCGCCAGGTGTAACTTCCATCGGTCAGGATCAAAAAGCTCTCCGCGTACAATGGCTTTACCCTCGTAAAATCCCTGTTGTCGTCTTGCGGCACTTGTATCGTTACTGGTCTCATCATTAAAATCGTAGTTGTCTCTCATTTCACCCCAGATATCAACAGATCCGGAATATTTATAATATAACCCTTTAAATATCCCTTTCCCTTTTTTTGCATCTTTATCTATTATTGTCATCAGGTACTGATCAAACAAATGTGTTGAAAGACCGTACTTGTCAATATTCTTTAGTAGCACGGGGGCCCTTGTGTACATACGGTCAACAATATGCTCCCATTCTGTCGAATTTAATTCGCTTATTTTTTTAACGATTCTATCTTCCGTATGACAGTCCAGACAATGATTCTTTATTAACAAATTTCCTGTTTCAGGGTCCAGGTTCTTTGTTAATTCTTTTGTATCTACTTCTAAGGGTTCTAATTCCTGGTTACTATGAGAAAGGAAGTTACAAACTGCAACCATTTCGTCACGAGACAGAGTGTTTTTAATTTTTTGATCCATTATAATATGGCTTGACAATAACTTAAGCCAATCATTAGTTCCTCTTTTTGGTGAATACGCAATTCTATTAATATTATGACATTTAGTGCAGAAAGAATTAACAATCTGTCTGGGATTGAACTCATCAGAAAAAGCTTCTTCTATTAATTCATCCATATTAAGTTTATCTTCAGTATCTTTCACACTCTCTGCAATGTCATCTGGTATTTGAGTATGAACATTTGATAAATATTCTGCCGCTTTATCCGTATCCGTATCTTTAAGAAGACCAGGCCCTTTTAGTTTCATTCTGGATAGAATACCTTGCCACTCTTCCACACTCAACAAACCTGCTTTCTGTTGAATTCTCTCTCCGGTATGACACATAAGACATTTGTTCTTAACAAGAAACTCTTTCATGGCAGGATTAAATCCATTTGTTAACTTATCTATATCCACAGGAGCTGGTTTCAGCTCTTTACGATTGGTTTGAAGCCATTCAATTACTGCGACCATCTCTTCTTTAGTAATAAATTTATCTTTTCGATTGGCAAACGAAATGATCTGTACCCAATGACGCACATCTCTATCTGGTGAATATACAATTCTGTTAATGTTGTGACATTTAGTACAGGCCCTCTCTATTATGCGTTTTGCGTCTATCTTATCTTTTCCTGTGTCTGTCTCTTCCGTTGCATTAGCAATTCCCGTAATAACAAGTCCCACAAAAAAATAACAATCAACCCAATTATCCAGCTATTATTTGTCTTGTTCAACAGTAACTTCTCCTTGATCAATTAAATGTTATTTCTAAATTTTTTTTCACAACTTTGTACCGTTTCATATATATTAAAAAAAGCCAACACTATCAGAGCCCTCTCTCTACGAGAACAAATTGAAAAGTGTCGGCTTACTCCTCAACGTTTCCTTTTATTGAAGAAACCCTTGCGCAGTCTTCCCTCACCACTTTGAATATATCAGTATTTAGTTGAAACTATATTTTTTCTGTAATAAAAATACGAACAGAATTTCTGGATTGTTCCTTGTAAAAATTACTAGAATTTAAAACAAAATAAGCCGAAATCATTCTGTCCTCTTCTCAAAGAGCTTCAAAGAATGATTTCGGCTTACTTTGTAACAACTCTTTAAAACGTAAAGAATTCTTACTTAAGTCTTCCTCATATTTTAGAAAATTATAATTTAAAAAAATATAAAAATCAAATATTTTTTTTACAGGATGGCTTTTGAACATAATTCAGGAAAACATATAGACAGGTTTAAGTCAAAATGGATCATCCCGGAAATGGCAAATTATTATCAATGGGTAACACAAAGGAACAAGCGGAAGTCAGCATTGTTGTCTTACCTTGTAATCATTAGAACCACGCTTCCGCAGCATTAAATTCATTGACGATAACATATGGCGTTTCTTTTTATCTGATGAACCCGATCCTCGGTAGTTCGCGCAGGATGAAATCTTCAAATTTGATGTTAGTTTTAGCTAGCGAATAAATAATTCTGTTTATACTGCAGAAACGTTTCAGCTGTTGAATATGATCTTCCATAGCAGCTTTATATTTTTTGCGGTTTGCTTCTGAAAAGTTGATATTCATTTTTTTGTTTGTTTCAACATCTATCACCTGATTTTTGTTTCCCTTACCAAAAGGGTCCAGTTCCGTTTCTCCCAGGATTTGTATAACCTTAATGTCAAAATTCTTAAACCTTAAGTAATTGAGCGCCCTTGTATAGACTTCCGGCTTCATCATGAAATCAGATATAACAACGACAGTACCTCTCCTCCCTTTTACATCGTAAATATACTTTGAAATATAATCAACAAAATCTAACTCACCTCGTGGTATAACTTTTTTTAAAAAATCCGCTATCACAAATATATTCTCTTTCTGCTGGAAGAAAGGAGTTCTGTCTTTAGAAATCTTATCCGTGTTAACCATTGTTGCCAGCCTCACACTATTCTTGCTTGATAACGCAATATAGCTCAGAGCGATTACAAGATCTTTCGCATAATCAAATTTCTTGTCTTCTTCAGGATAAAGCATAGACCTGCTTACATCAAATAATACATGAACGGACAATTCCTCTTCTTCCTTGAAGGTCTTTATTAACAACTTGTCAAGACGTCCATAAATATTCCAATCAATATACCTGAAATCATCTCCGGGCATATATTCCTGATAGTCGGCAAATTCGATACTGGTACCTTTCTTATTTGCCGCCTCATAATTACCCTTCCTCACCCCACCATAGGTTTTCTTACACTCTATACAAAGGGAATCAAGCTTTTTCAGGAATTTAGCATCAAAAATGTTTCCAAGCATGTTATTGGCCTCATTACTCTTACGAAAAAAACTTTGTAGATTAATCTTAAATTACTAATCCTTACACAATTACAAACTAAATTAAAGGATTCAGGAATCATGGAATTCCGGTATTTAGTATTTAAGTATATGGTTTATTGCTAATGCTTCTGGTTATCTGACTCTTATTGTTTTTTTATTTTCTCCTTGCTCTTAACAGTTCTGAGTAAGAATACTTATTGTTCCCTTTCGCTAATCTATTTTTCTAACTTTTCCAGTATCTTTTCTATTATATGATGGGAATTTACATTGTCCGCATCCGCCTCAAAATTCAAAAGCATCCTGTGGTTCAGCGCTGATGCGGCTACCTTCTTTACATCCCCTTCGTATATATTTGGTCTGCCGTCTAAAAGCGCGTTTGCCTTCGCTGCTAAAGCTACAGCCTGAGCGCCACGCGGGCCTGCTCCATAGGTAACATATCTCCCTACGAGATCTACAATACTGCCCCCCTCAGTAACAGGATTACGTGTCTCTTTGTTGTCAGGATGAGTCGCTAATATAATACCGGTAATATAGTCTTCCATTTCTGATGAAACCAAAACTTCACGGACCAGCTTTCTCATTTCTGCAACTCTTTCGACAGCTAAGTCAGGGTTCAAGACAGGTTGTATAGTATAGCTTTCATTGATAGTTGTCTGTCTCAGAATTTTTTTAAGCTCATCAGCCTTTGGAAAAGAAATGTGTAATCTGAAGAAAAACCTGTCCATCTGCGCTTCCGGCAGGGTGTACGTACCCTCCATTTCAATAGGATTCTGGGTCGCCATAACAAAGAATGGTTCTCTCAATCTATGTGACTTTCCCGCAACCGTTACCTGTCTTTCCTCCATGGCTTCCAGCATGGCTGATTGTGTTTTTGGTGTTGCGCGGTTAATCTCATCCGCAAGCAATACATTAGTAAACAGAGGTCCCTGGGTGAATTCAAACTCTTTTCTACCATCACCCCTTTCCACAACTATCTGAGTACCTGTTATGTCTGCAGGCATCAAATCAGGTGTAAACTGTATTCTCTTAAAATCAAATCCGAGTGCTTTGCTCAAAGACTTAACAAGAAGTGTTTTCCCCAAACCTGGTACACCTTCAAGAAGAACATGACCAGTTGCAAAAAAAGCTATTAACATCTTTTCTACAATATCCCTGTTCCCTACTATAACCTTACCAATCTCCTCAGTTATACTATCAAAATCTTTTTTAAACCTATCAATTTCTTTTTTTATATCACTAACTTCTTCTCTCCCGTCTGTCTTCTGCACTTTTTACTCCTTATCAGTATGGATCTTTTTGATAATATCCTCATATTCCAATGGTATTGAAGTTTTCCTTATCGCGTCATCTTCCGCCTGCTCTTTACTTCGTTCTACAGTATCGTCATAACCCACAGTGGGAAGAAGTTTTCTTCTTTTTTTAGTAGAAGATTTTCCCTTGCTGGTAGATACCGTTTCTCTCATTGACCCAAGTTCATCTTGTTCCCCCTCTATTTTCATATTTATATTTTCCGCATTAGTTGGTAACTCAATTCTCTCGGGCTCTGCGGAATACAACTTTTCTCCAGGCTTGTCTCCAGCAAGCGCTGTTTTTTGATCAACACCTCTCTTTTCCTCTCTCGGCAACTCTTTCCTCTTATTCTGGTTTTCTTTATTATGCAGGTCGCTTTGTTCTTCCAGGTTGCCCCCACTTTCCATGCCCGCACTGACATCCAGTCCCATTTCCTTTTGCAGAACTGAAATCTGATCGAACAACCCATCCATCTGGTCCTTAATTTCATTCTTTAATTCAGAACTACTTCGCGCTCCACCTTTCCTACCTCCACCATTACCATGCTTTTGCTCTGCCTGTTTCTGCATTGTATTACCGAAACCTTCAGCAGAATCACCTTGCCCCATATTACCACCTTCGCCAGCTATTTGTGAAGATGCTTTCTCACCGGGTTCACTACCTTGGCCATCTTCAGAATCTTTTCCATATTGTTGCTGGCGAGCGCTCTTTGAACCTCCCGATTCTGTACCTGATTCTTTCCCTTCACCATCAGCAGTCATAGCGCCGCCGGCGCTTTGAGAACTTCCTTGACTACCCTTGCTCTTTTGAGCAGACTGTTCAGACACTTCCGTTCCTGATCCCGTCTCTTTGTCCTGGCCACCGGATGCAAGCTCTTTACCTCCAGTATCCTGAGCTTCCCCCTTGCCTTCCTGACCCTTTTGAGCAGACTGTTCAGACCCTTCTGTTCCTGATCCCGTCTCTTTATCCTGACCACCGGATGCAAGCTCTTTACCTCCAGTATCCTGAGCTTCCCCCTTACCTTCCTGACCCTTTTGAGCAGACTGTTCAGACCCTTGCGTTCCTGATCCCGTCTCTTTGTCCTGGCCACCGGATGCAAGCTCTTTACCTCCGGCATCCTGAGCTTCCCCCTTACCTTCCTGACCCTTTTGAGCAGATTGTTCAGACCCTTGCGTTCCTGATCCCGGCTCTTTGTCCTGGCCACCGGATGCAAGCTCTTTACCTCCAGCATCCTGAGCTTCCCCCTTGCCTTCCTGACCCTTTTGAGCAGACTGTTCAGACCCTTGCGTTCCTGATCCCGTCTCTTTGTCCTGGCCACCGGATGCAAGCTCTTTACCTCCGGCATCCTGAGCTTCCCCCTTACCTTCCTGACCCTTTTGAGCAGACTGTTCAGACCCTTCCGTTCATGATCCCGGCTCTTTGCCCTGACCTGATGCAAGCTCTTTACCTCCGGCATCCTGAGCTTCCCCCTTACCTTCCTGACCCTTTTGAGCAGACTGTTCAGACCCTTCCGTTCCTGATCCCGTCTCTTTGTCCTGGCCACCGGATGCAAGCTCTTTACCTCCGGCATCCTGAGCTTCCCCCTTACCTTCCTGACCCTTTTGAGCAGACTGTTCAGACCCTTGCGTTCCTGATCCCGGCTCTCTGCCCTGACCTGATGCAAGCTCTTTACCAGAAGACCCCTGAGTTTCTCCCTGTCCCTCTTGTGATGTCTGTCCACCACTTGTTGATTTGCTATTCTTTTCTTCTGGACCAGAACCCTCTTGTTGCTGTCCTTGTGCTAATTGTTCCTTACTGCCCCCACTAGAGCCTTGTTGCTGAGAATCTGAATTCTCTTCTTTACCACTTCCGGAAGAGGAGGATTCTCCTCTTGTTCCTTTTTCACCACTTGCCGTTTGTGCATCTGACATTTCCTGTTGTTTACCCTGTCCATTATCTAATGAACCTGGCTTCTGTTCCTTCTGACTCTGACTCCCTTTTGAATTGTCAATTCCTGTGCCAGACTCAGAATCTTTACCGGATTCGGTCTCAGAACTACTTGCTATTTGTGAATCACTTTGCCCCCCCTGTGTTTTTTGTTCAGCACCATCCATTGGTTTGTCATCAGCTTTGCCTGTATCAGAAGCGTCTCTCTCCTGTTGCTGTTGCTGCCCTTGCGCAGATTTATCATCGCTATTCTGACTTGAACTCTGATCTTGCCTCTCTGATGCGCCCTTTTGATCTGAATCCGACTGTGCAGGTCCGGATGTGCTGGTTTGAGATGATCCCTTTCCTGATTCACCCTGTTTTTGTTCCTGCTTAGATGACGAAGAAGAAGACTCCTCTTGTTTACTCTCACTTGATTTGCTCTGTGAAGAGTCTGACTGTGACTGGTCTGTATCTTCTCCATCCATCGGAATATCCGGTAAAGGAGTGTTATTATTGTTACTTGGCGGCATAAAAAGTTTCAGGAGTTTCTGCAATATTTTAGACTCGGGTAACTTAAACTTTTGCTCTTTCTTTTCCTTTTCTGTCTGTTTCTCCTCAGGAGACTTTTCTTCAGGGTCCTGTGTGTCCGCATCTCCTTCTTTTTTATCTTCCTGTTGCTCATCCTTCTCTGTTTTTGCAGACTGTTCCGTTTTCTCTTCTTTTTCGTTACCTTCCAGCTCTTCTGTTTCCGCAGGACTGGACATTTCTTTAGACACAGAGGAGTCTGCAGATCCCTCTTTCTTCTCTTCTGATTTTTCCTTTTCTTCTCCAGTTACCTGTTGAGGTTTTTCTTCTTTTCCACCACTTTCCTGCTCTTTTTTTTCAGATGGTACAGGTTTCTTATCTTCCGGTTTTGACTTGCCTTCAAGTTGGTCCAATTGAGAATTAATACTATTTAATAAATCAGATATTTTATCTTGCAAAGAATCTGATTTTTTCTGCTTATGTTGTACACCTTCTGGAGTTTCAGATACTTGTTTTTCTTTATCACCAACATCAGGTTTCTTTGTCTGTAACTGTGCTTCAGTTTTTTCTTCCTGACTTTTTCCAGGTTCTTTAGTTCCCTGTTCCTGATGGGTTTCCACTGTTTTTTCTTCCTCCTTTATTTTTTCTTCTTTTTCAGAAACAGCCCCACTCTCTTCAGTCGTTTTAATAGAAGACTCTTTTACGTCTGAAGCCAATTTATCTAGTTCTTCGGATGAATTATAAGGTAGGAACAGGAAAATCAGGAGTAATATTAATACTGCTATTAAATATTTTGTTGATCTCGGAAATTTATGTGGTATGAACTTTTTTATACTTTTATCATCAAGCTTGCTATTGATTTCATCAACAAGCAGGCTGAGAAATTTGTTGTTTTCATTCTGTTCGGCATATTCCAGACCGGTAACAAGACGTTCCTTAAAACCCATCTTCTTGTCCAGTATACTTGCAGCGTCAGATTTCCCCATCCATCCGTAAACTACAACAACCAGACTCACAACAAAATATATTGAAAATAAAGAGAGTAGAATAGTAAGAGTATACGGAGGTATATTGACAAATTTCCGGGCTAATAATGTAATAAGAGCCACAGTCAGCCCGATTGTCAGAACGAAAAAAAATATCCGTTCGCATCTGAAGATATTAAATCTGAAACGTGCCTTCTCCAGTTTTTGCTCTATCTGGTTTTTATAAGAAGCCTTAAGCGTATTGTCAACTGTTTGATCAGCTGGCATGATATCCTTCCTGTAAAATCTTTAATACTGATATACCAAACAATTCTCATTATTTGTTTTAGATATTTTATGCATTTTTTCACAAAATCTGTAATATTACCAGCTAAAAAGTTATCAATAAAAAGAGTTCTTTCTGAGCCATAAGAATGGTACATCTGTAAGGAATTGTAGACTACATTATGAAATGTATGACAACTTACTCCAGATAGCTGCAAAGCCAGCTAGACAATGGTAGGACTTTAACTGTTCGTTCACAGGTAAAAAAAATGTGTGTTTAATTCAAAACTTTAATACAAAATCAATTCAATAATTCCATCTTTATCCTTTACAAGGATAAAAATGGAATTAATCAAGATTTTATTCGTAGTGTTCGGGAATCCAGACTTTTTCTTCGTATTCCTGCCAGTAACCGGAAGGTACATTTCTATCTTGATAGTGTCCTTCAATCCTTCTATCCCCTTCTAAACGCTCTTCAACCCAGACTCTCTCTTTTTTGGATGTATCGACCCATTTTCTCTTCTTTACATATTCGTAATGGCCGTCTATTTTATTTAAACCCTTACCGGAACCTGATTGCTTTTCCAGTTCAAGCTGTCTCTTTAGATCCGCTTTCTCAGCCGCTTCTCTTTTTTTATCCATATTATCACCAACCAGTGCTCCACCCACCGCACCAGCTCCCGCGCCTATGGCCGCACCCATTGCCGCATTACCGGTCAGAGCACCGATACCTGCTCCCAGAGCTGCTCCAATTCCTGCGCCTGCTCCTGCTCCTTTCTGGGTCGTCGTCATACAGCCGCTCGTTAAGACTGAAATTGCAGCAACACACACTACGGCAATAATCATTTTCTTATACATTCCTATCTCTCCTATTAAAAGAATTTAACTCGCTGTCTCCTCAACAAGTCTATATTCATACTACATTAAAGTGTATTATTTTGTTCCTTTTGATACTATCAGAAGGCTATTATCTTGTCAATATGTTTTACAACTACTACTTCCATATAGAGTTATAACTTATTGCTTAACAAAAATCACACCTCAACTGACAAACCGTCATACGCTAATCTTATTCCTTCCGGTAGAATATTATTTGTCTCTTCGTGCTCTATTTCGTGTGCTATATGCGTAAAAAATGTATGTTTTGGTTTTAACGTAGATACTACATTTATGGCTTGTTCAATACTGAAATGTTTTTCATGAGGAATATTTCTGAGAGCGGCAATAATGAGTAGATCAAGCCCCTTCAGTTTCTCCTCAGAATCCTTAGGTATCTGGCTTACATCAGTAACATATGCAAATTTATCAAATCTATATGCAGTTACTCTATCCTGCCCGTGCATTACATCAACAGGAATAACTTCATTACCGGAAATATTAAGTTTCCCATTAATCGGTATAAGAGTAACTTTTGGCTTGCTGCCATTTGAAGATACTTCTCTGAATGCGTATGAGAACATTCTGTACACATTATCTAATGTTTCCACGGACCCGTACACCGGAATATTATCTTTCCGCTTTCTATTAAAGTGTCTCAGGTCATCAAACCCCAGAATATGGTCTGCGTGCGAATGTGTTAACAACACAGCATCCAACCTTTTTACACCGTTTTTCAAACACTGTATACGTAACTCGGTTGCCGCATCTATAAGTATATTATATTCTCCTTCCGATATAACTATCGAGGAACGGGTCCTGGAATTTTTTGGATTGTCAGAGGTACAGACACGACACTCACACCCTACCATAGGCACACCGTATGATGTTCCTGTACCGAGAAACGTAATCTTCATATCTTTATTGCACTCCACCTCCCTTTTCTGGAGAGTATGTATACGGCAACAGCACGAAGTATCCAATCGAGCGCTGCGCCGAACCAGATGCCGGCAAGCCCCCATTCTAACACAATTCCAAAGAGATAAGCAACGGGCAAGTGAAAACATAATGTTCCCACTATTGTAACAATCATGGGGCTAAATGTGTCTCCGGCACCACGTAAGCCACCGGCGTATACCATATAAATCGCAAGAGCCGGCTGTTCTATCGCAGCGATCATCACACAATAAGTGCTGAGAGCCAGGACATCCTGCTCCGGATGAAAAACATTTGCCATTGGCCTGGCAAATGCCAGGAAAATAAACGAGAAGAACCCCATTAATACCAGTGCAATCTGACAATTTTTCTTCATACTTAACTTTGCCAGGTCCGGTTTATTAGCGCCAAGACTTTGCCCCACAATCGTGGTGGTAGCGACTCCTAATGCAAAACCCGGCATAAATGAAATGGCCTCTATCCTAATGGCAATCTGGTGTGCAGCAAGTGAAACCGTACCTAACATTGCAACTATTTTAATAAAAAAGAGATAACCCAACTGGGTCAGTGAAGCATCTAACGTTGCGGGAAATGAAATCCTCAAAATTCTTTTAATAATAGACATGTTTACATCAACAATATGTTTAACGCCAATTGTTAAAATACTCCTCCTGCTCAGAAGTCGGTACATAATCAGTAAAGCGCCAGTTGTATAAGCTATTGATGTCGCCCATGCTGCCCCGGCTACCTCCATACGCGGAAAGAACCATATACCGAATATAAGGAGCCAGTTAAATAATATGTTTACACAGTTTGTTACAAGTGTAATAAACATGGGTGTCCTCGTATCTCCGGCTCCCCTGAAAACTGATGTCCCGGTCAGGATAATCAACCGGAAAATAAAGAAACTCAGGACTATCTTAAGATATTGCGACCCGAGAAAGACCACATTTTCCTCAGCGCTCATCAAGACAAGAATATTATCGGCGAAGTAAAATATGAAAGGGCTGACGGTACAGCCAAAAACAAGTGTAATGAGAAGAGACTGACCCGCTACTTTCCTCGCCTCATCTTTCTGATTTGCACCAAAATCTCTCGCCACAAGCGCCGTAGTTCCGACATTAAGGGCAGTAAATACCATTGCAACAATAAAGCCCAACGCACCTGCCAACCCGACTGCAGCAACAGGAACAGTACCTAACCTGCCTACCATGATAATATCTACGATGAAGACTGCCAGGTGCAAGACATTCTCCAACGCTACAGGGAGCGCTAATCTGATTATATTTTTATTTAGCTCCTTTTTTGTTAACTCCATAAGGTCTTATTCAAATTGAAATTAAGGTTGACAACAACCAATACAACCATTAGAATTTTCTACTAAATTTATACTTGAATTGTCAGATGATATTAGAAAATAAATACTTATGCAAAGTAATTTCATAAAGATTCCTGCCTTATTCACTTTTTCTGAATATACCATCCTTTTCAATACAATAGAGTACTTGATTTTGTGTTATTTATTAGAAATTTCTCAGATTAAAAGGTTGTAAATGTATACAGGCATAGATATTATTGAAATTAAAAGGATAGAAAAACTCTTTGGATCACACAAAAATTTTATAAAAAGAGTTTATACCTCTGATGAAGTCGAATATTGTCAGTCCAGAAAAAACTGTTTTCAACATTTTGCAGTACGTTTTGCGTCAAAAGAAGCTGTTCTCAAGGCCTTTGGAACAGGCTTGAGAGACAGATTGAAGTGGACTGATATTGAGACGCTGAATGACGAGTTGGGAAAACCTTACGTAAATCTATATGGCAGAGCTAAAGAACTTGCATCTGAGAAGAAAATCGGCGAGATTTCTGTCTCATTATCACATTGTAAAGAGTATGCCGTTGCACATGCACTATTAATACCTGGTGAATCTCAGGAATAAAAAAAATGAAAACCTCTCTTTCGACAGGAGTCCAACGCTGGAATCCTCTCGAAAGAGAGGCTAGTCATGTTTGTTATAACAAATGACAGCTATATTAGTTAGCTAGTGAAAGGTGCTAATTTGAAAAAAATAATTCTTATAAATCCTCATCCTATAGGTAACGTAGGCGAGGAAAACGTTTCAGTACTAAACCAAATGCCCGTGAACCTGGGATATCTGAAGGCATTAACACCCGATGACTGGGAAGTAGATATAATAGATGAAACCCAGGAGCTGGCGGTAGATGAAAAAGGTGAAAATGTCTGTTTCGATAAAACAAATGTCGTCCTGGTTGGAATAACGTCCGTCAGCTATCAGGCAAACAGGGCATACCAGATCGCCACCGCATGCAAAAAGAATGGAATTCCCGTAATAATGGGTGGAGTACATGCTACAAGTTATCCTGAAGAGGCGGCCCAATACGTTGACTCTGTAGTAATAAGAGAAGCAGTTCCGATATGGGAAGAGATAATCTCTGATTTTGAAAATAACGAACTTAAACCGACTTATGATGGCGGCCTGACCCCTATGGAAACATATAAGGGGCTACTACCAGATAGAAAGTTTTTGACTGACAAGTACAAATATCGGTACTCTGGCATTATTACAACTGCCGGCTGTCCGTTTAGCTGCGAGTTCTGTTCAGTTCCACAGTTCCAGGGAAGAAAGTACAGAGAAAGGCCAATAGATGATGTTCTGAATGAGCTTGAAGCGATAAAGGGGCAGTATAGAGGCCTCATACTTACAGATGAAAATTTCTACGGTCATAGTAAGAAATCTTACGAAAGGGTCAGAAACCTTTTTAAGGGGATGGTTGATAGAAAAATTTATCAGAACTGGTTCGGGTTTACTTCGTTGAATATTTATCAGGATGACGAAACACTGGAATATATGGCAAAGAGCGGATGTGTAGGTGTACTCATTGGTATTGAATCTATAAATGAAGACGCGTTAAAATCGATGAACAAGGGAGTTAACCTCCGCATAACAATTGAAAAATACAGGGAAGCGGTAGCAAATATAAGGAAGCATGGACTTGCTGTCTGGGGGACCATGGTCTTTGGAAACGACAATGATACACCTGATACATTTAAAGATGTCGTTGATTTTATATTAGATGCAAAGATCGACATAATGACCTGTGGCTTATTGTGTCCATTTATCAATACACCGTTACAAAAAAGGCTTGATGATGATAACAGGTTGTTCAGGACCAACTTCCCGGAAGACTGGATCTATTATACATCGCACCATTTAACCTATGTTTTGTCTAAGCTCACACTTCAGGAATTTATTGATGGCATAGAGTACGTTTACAACAATATATATTCGACCGATGTAATAAGAAAAAAATTCAGAGAAGCAAAAGATGAACTCAACAACCTGAATGCCGCAATGTTCGCGTTCAGAGTTAATCTTGACTGGCAGGAGGTTTATAAACATCTGTTAGAAAACCTGAGAGAACTGCAGGCTTCAGGAGATTATGAGAGAGCCGTGGAACGGTACGAATCTCAGAAGGCCAAAACAAACCCGGACATGGCAGATATGAAGACGTGAAATTGTTGATTAGCGTTATTAGACTTCGGCTCCTCCCATTGTGACGTCGCTTTGAGCGTTCATCGGGACTTGATCCCGAACGGAGTCGAAGGATGAATATTGTCGCTTGGTAGTATAGTTTGTTTCTTAAAATTAAAAAACCAAAGAATAAATCCCCACTCCCCGGACAAACTGCGCTGAGGACTTTACTCCACTTTTGCGAAGAGAGAATAAGGGGGATTTACTTTTTGTGATAATGTGGTCAGAATAGTTTGAGTACTGAAGAATCATGTATTTTCTGAATTTTTCCAAAGGATATTAAAATGCCGAGAGTTGTTGTTACCGGTTTAGGATTAGTCATTGCCAATGGTATTGGTGTTACAAATGCATGGAATGCACTCATGAACGGTAAAGACGGCACGGCGGCATTAACATCTTTCGACACATCAAAATACAAAGTTCATCGTGCGTGTGAAGTAAAAAATTTCAGAATTGACACTGTTTTTGAAAACGAAACCACGGCAAACACGATACATAAGTACACATACACTGCCGCAAAAGAAGCATTGATAGATAGTGGATTGAGTGATTTAGCAGGGTACAACAGAGAAAAATTTGGTATCGCTATCGGAACTTTAGCCGGAGAACTACCTCCATTTGAACACCTGTTGCGCAATGCACCTGAAGACAAAGCCAACGGCTTTGATATGGGTGTTGCACTAACGTATCCGCCATCTTCTATCACCACACTACTCTCAGAAGATTTTGGTTTTGAAGGGCCTAATATGGTATCACTTAATGCCTGTTCTTCCGGCAACCATGCTATCGCCTGGGCTTTAGACCTTTTATATGAAGGAAAAGTTGATGTAATGCTGGTAGGTGGAGGTGAGCTTATCCCGCAAACAGAGTTTACACATTTTCATAATCTGAAAGCGCTGGCGCCTGAAAAATGCCAGCCATTTGATAAAGAGAGAAAAGGTCTGATAATTGGAGAAGGCTCGGGAATAATGGTATTGGAAACACTTGATTTCGCATCAAAAAGAAACGCTCAAATTTATGCTGAATTGAAGGGATATGGTATGAGCTGTGACGGACATCATATGACAGCACCCCATCCCGAAGGAGCGGGCGCAAAAGTGGCTATGTCAAATGCACTTTCCATGGCCAATATGTCTTACAAGGATGTAGACTACATCAATGCGCATGGAACAGGAACACCATTAAATGACAGAATGGAGACAATGGCAATAAAATCAATTTTTAAGGAACGGGCAAATGAAATAGCAGTCAGCTCTATAAAATCTATGATAGGCCACACAATGGGTGCGGCAAGCGCTATAGAATCTGTCGTCAGCTGCCTGGCAATTAAAAATAACGCAATTCCACCTACCACACACTATGAAACACCTGATCCAGAGTGTGATCTGGACTATGTACCGAATGAGGGACGCGAAACAGAAGTTAACTGTGTTATAAATAACTCCTTCGCCTTTGGTGGGAACAATGTCACGAATATTTTCAGTAGATTATAGATGAATAAAAAAGCAGTAATTACCGGTATTGGAATTGTATCTCCCTTGGGTATTGGACATCAGGATTTCTGGAACAATCTTGTTTCCGGCAATTCCGCAATAGCGCCGATGGAATGCCTTGATCTTTCAAGGTATGAATGTAAAAACGGAGCTGAAGTTAAAGGTTTAAACCCGGAAGAATATTTAGGTCGTAAAGGTTTAAGATATCTAAATAAAGGAACAAAGTTTCTTGGTTCCAGCGCTAAGCTGGCAGTAGATGACGCAAATCTTGAAATAGATGAAGAGTTGGCAAACCATACCGGAATTCTCATTGGTTCTTCCCTCGGAAATTTCTCACAGACAACCGATTACTTTCATGATATAATCAGGAAAGGCCCGGCGGAACTTTCACCCATGCAGAGCTACGATGTAGCCCTCAACTCTTCCATTAACTACGTATCTGTCTTCTTCAAGATGAAGAGTTTCGCAAGGACTATCTCGTCCGGCTTTACGTCGGGTACAGACGCAATTGGTAATGCCGTTAAACTTATTCAGAATGGGAAAGCAAAGGTAATTATTACCGGTGGAGTTGAACAGATCTCATTAGATTTATACATGATATTTTATATGAGGAAAATGCTGGCTGGATCAAGTAATATTGGAAATGAGATCAGCATGCCTTTCGATAAAAGAAGAGACGGTTTTATTATGAGTGAAGGCAGCTATGTATTTGTGATGGAAGAGTATGATCACGCAGTAAGTCGCAGGGCAAAGATATATGGTGAAGTTTCAGGCTTTGGAAGTCTCTTTTCAGGCAGCAGAAAAAGCGACAATGAAAAAAGAGTTAAGAAAGCCCGGAACACGATGAAATTGTGTATCGAGGATGCAGGGGTTTCTACGAATGATATAGATTTGATTAATGCGAACGGAAATTCAGGCAAGCAGTCAGACCTCATAGAAGCAAAGGCGATCATTGGATTATTTGGAGAGAAAGGAGAAGAAATCCCTGTGCACACCGTTAAATCGACATTAGGAGAAAGTTACGGTGCATCTGGTGCAGCACAGACAGCATCTGCCTTATTATCCATAAACAATGGCCTGATACCTGCTACCATTAATTGTGAAGAAAAAGACCCTGAATGCAATTTGAATGTAGTTAAAGAAAAACTTGAAAAAGATGTAAATACAGTGCTTATAAACTCATTTGATCTATCAGGCAATAATTCATGCCTGGTTGTTAAGAAAGCATAGCATTGTCATTCCTGCTTTCCAGTCCCCGCCAGAATGCAAGTCGGACTGGTGAACGATTCATCCGGACAGGCAAACAGCCTTTATTGTAATACGGCTCGTTTCGGAAACAAGCCCTACAATTTACAAACAATCTAATACATTATGAACAAATTATTCGAACCAATAAATATCGGCAGCTTAGAAGTCAAAAACCGGATCGCCATGTCAGCTATGGATCTTGGCTTTACCTCAGACGGTTCAATAAACAAACGTTTTATAGATTTCTATGTAGAAAGGGCCCGTGGCGGAGTGGGTTTGATTGTAGTAGGCGGATGCTATCCGGAAATGACTGGCAAGGTATGGAAGAGCATAATTGGCCTGGATAAGGATGAATATATACCCGGTTTAAAAAAACTAACCGATAGGATACACAAACATGATACTATGGTTGCGGCACAAATACTTCATGGTGGGAGAAGTGCGTCTTCATTTTTCTCAAAGACTCACCCTGTATCACCATCAAGCCTGTCACACGTCAACATAAAACAGAAACCACATGTCCTGACCATCCCTGAAATAAAGAAGGTAATAGATGGTTATGTTGCTGCAACAATAAGAGTAAAAAAGGGTGGGTTTGACGCGGTTGAGATTCATGGTGGTATGGGTTACCTTATCAACCAGTTTCTCTCTAAAGCTACGAATAAGAGAAAGGACAGATATGGCGGTAGTCTCAAAAACCGCATTAGGTTTGCGAAAGAGATTATTGAGGCCATAAAGAAAAAAGCCGGAAAGAGGTATCCAGTAATCTTTCGGATGTCAGGTGCAGATTTTGTAGACGAAGGCCTCCAGATAGATGAGAGCATTGAGATAGCGAAAGAGTTGGAAAAAGCTGGTGTGGATGCGTTTAATGTTTCCCCCGGCTGGCATGAAAGCCGCACTCCAATCATGCTTATGGCCATACCCAGAATGGCTTATATCTTTCTGTCTGAAAAGATTAAGGATCACGTAAACGTACCGGTTATAGGATCAGTGAGGATAAATGACCTGGCCCTGGCCGAAAAAGTTATAGACAACAATCGTGCAGATATTGTTTCAATAGGAAGGCCATTAATTGCTGACCCTGAATTACCAAAAAAATATAAGAAGAGACTATTTGATGATATCAGAAAATGTATCGCCTGTAATCAGGGATGTTTTGACTCTTTATTAAATTTCAAATCGGTCAGTTGCTTATATAATGTCAGAGCTGGTAAAGAGAGTAAATCCAAGGTCAGGAAAGCGAAAAAGAGAAAAAAAGTAATGGTTATTGGTGGTGGACCGGGAGGTATGGAGGCAGCAAGGATTGCAGCGTTAAGAGGACATGACGTACATCTGTTTGAAAAAACAGATACGCTTGGTGGTCAATTGAAATATGCTTATATCCCTCCGGGTAGAGAAGAGATAGAGAATGTTGTCACATTCCTGGCAAACCAGATAAGAAAACTAGATGTAAACATAGAGCTTTCTACAAAAGTAGATACAAAAACGATTAATAATCTGAAGCCCGATGTTGTAGTCGTAGCGACAGGTGGAAGCCCTCTTATTCCGAAAATTTCCGGTGTTAAAGAGAAAAATGTTGTTGTGGCCGAGGATGTATTTGATAATAAGGTAAAGGTTGGTGAAGACGTCGTCATCATTGGAGGAGGTACAATCGGCTGTGAAATTGCACTACACACCGCAAAGATGGGTGCAATGGAACCGGAAGTCGCCTGCTTCCTTTTGAAGAACAGAGTTATAAATGGGGAAGAGGCCGTAGAACTCACGTCAAAGGGAAAACGAAACATCACCATCCTGGAAATGAAAAATAAAATAGGAGGAAGATTCGGTATTTCAACAAGATGGGTTATCTTAAAACAGGTAGAAGATGCCGGTATCAAAAGTATAACAGGGATCAAAGTAAAGAATATATCGACTAAATCTAAACAAAAAAAAGAGAAAGATAAAGTCTGCGTAACTTTTGAACAAGAAAGTAAAGATACTAAGATTTTTGCGGATACGGTTATCATTGCCGCAGGATACAAATCCAATCAGGATATCACAAAAAAACTAAATGGTAAGATTGATGAATTATATAAAATAGGCGATTGTGTAGAGGTGAGAACTGCACTCGAAGCAATCCATGAAGGGTTTGAAGTTGGATTGAAGATTTAACATAATAGCAGCATGGGTGGTATGGGAAAAACTTGTTTGTCCGTGTAATGCATTGATAATTTTCACATTTAACACTGCAAAGAGTAATAGGGATTTAAAAAAATATGAAAGATATTCGAATGAACCGTGGTGATAACTCTGGTTATGACCATCTGGGATTTGAAGAGATAGAGGCTGATAACGGCAAGACAATCGGGGTAATTTACCTTAACAAACCTGATAGGAACTCTCTGGGTTCCTGGCTACTTGACGCTATATATGATAAGATGGACCAGTACGAAAACAATGAGAAAGTTGGCGCCATTATTATTGCCAGTAAGTTAAGAGGTGTATTCTGTGACGGTGTAGATCGCGAAGAGTTATTCGGATCATGGATTTCAGATCTGGTAGCAAAGAAAGACTACGAAAGATTCCATCGCTCCTACGAGATGCTTGTAGAAATGGAAAATTGCCAGAAACCGGTTATTGCCGCAATTAATGGAATTGCAATAGGAGCCGGGATTGAACTTGCAATGCTATGTGACTTGCGTATCGCATCAGAACGTGCATTCTTTAATTTACCGGAAGCCAAACCGCAACTTGGCATTATTCCCGCACTGGGAACAACACAACGTTTACCTCGATTAATTGGTCACGCGCGAGCAAAAGAGATGTTGTTTCTTGGTAATATGGTCCGAGCAAAAACTGCTCTGGAATGGGGTCTGGTCAATCAGGTAGTACCACACAATGAGCTTTTAAAGAAAGCGATAGATATGGCAAAGGTGCTGTTAGAAAGAGAGACTGGAGTACTCATAGAAATGAAAAAATGTGTCAACTTTGCTGGTGAGAATGATATTACAAAAGGCCTGGAATACGAGGTCGGTATATTTGCTGATATGATGCGGTCTAAGCTGTCGGCAAAGAATACCGCTCCCTTCCAAACTACTTAGTCAGACGGAAAGGCACAAAGTGAGCAATGCATAAACTTAAATGCAAAATATGATTTTTTATTAATAATAATTTCCTGGAGGTGATACTATGAGTAACAAGACGGCAATAGTAACAGGCGGTACAAGAGGTATAGGTAAAGCAATCACACTTGAACTGGCAAAAAGTGGTTACAATGTCGCCTTCAACTATAGCAAAAGTGATGACCTGGCAAAAGAACTTGTAAAAGAGATAGAAGGACTCGGAGTCAAGGCCATGGCAAAGAAGGCAGATGTATCGAACTTTGAAAGTGCTAAAACAATGGTTAAAGAAGTTAAGGATGAATTCGGCCAGATCGATATTCTTGTCAACAACGCTGGAATAACAAGGGACAAACTCCTCGCCCTGATGAAAGAGGACGACTGGGATGATGTAATAAACATTAATCTGAAGAGTGTCTATAACTTCTCCAAGGCGGTAATTATGACCATGATCAAACAGAAGAGCGGAAACATACTCAATATAACCTCTGTCAGCGGTATTGCGGGTGTTGCGGGCCAGGCCAATTACTCTGCTTCCAAAGCAGGAATGATAGGCTTCACAAAAGCCCTTGCAAAAGAAGTTGGTAAGGCAAAAATTAATGTTAACGCCATTGCATGCGGGTTCGTAGAAACAGACATGACCTCTGAACTTCCTGAAGAGTACAAGCAGAAGATGATAGATATGACTGCCCTGAAGCGATTCGGTACAACTGATGATGTCGCAAAAACAGCAATGTTCATGCTTTCAGATGGTGCAAAATATATTACAGGCCAGGTATTGTCTATCGATGGTGGGTTGGCGTTATAATTTAAACAGGTAGCTATTTCTTGAACTAAACTCAGCTTTTACAGAATTAACAACAATAATTTGTTTAATAAAATCCTTGTAATCTTTGTTTATCTGTGTCTAAAATCAAAATTTCCCTGTGGTTACAAAAAGGCAGAAAGGAGTTTATACAAAAATGCTCTTCTTACTTAAAGTTCAAATACAAAAAATACCCGATATGCCGGTAAAGGATTTTCTGGGATTTGTAGTCAAGGAGTGGGAATATTTTATCAGGATGAGAAAAAGGGGCAGGATCCTTGCCGGTGGGAAACTGGCAGGAAGCAGAGGCGCCGCGGCTATTATTGAAGTCGATTCGAACGAAGATCTTGACCAACTCGTAACCAACCTGCCGCTCTTCCCATTTTTCACAGACATAGAGATAACCCCACTAGTGCCTACTGACAAGGCTTTACTTGATGTCAAACGAATCCATTCACTTATGAAGTAATGAGACAACATTGACGTTACGGGTTGCATGTTGCGAGTTAAGAGATTTTATTTAATACACCAGGGTGTAAAACACCAAAGCCGAGTATAGCGCATAGCGCAATTCTCGGAAAATTATAAAGTGACTGGCACCTATGTAAAAGTGCCCTGTATGATACCAATATTCCTTGTAGGTCAGGTTTCTATACTTGAAGTAATCCTGAAATTCCAAAAGTCAATTTGTAATGGTTATATATACAATGAGAACTAGATGAAACGTACATTTGATTATAAGATAGGAGTAATCTCAGACACACATGGCCTCGTTAGACAAAGCGTCGTTAAATCATTTAATGACGTTGATTTGATTGTACACGCTGGAGATATAGGGACACATGAGGCACTTGACACTCTAAAGACTATTGCCAATGTGTATCCGGTCCGAGGAAATGTAGATGGTGGTACATGGAGTAAAACGCTGCCTTTTACCGAAGTGGTACAAGTGGGTGAAATATATTTATATCTCCTTCACAATCTGGATTCACTTGATCTGGACCCTGCGGCAGCAGGATTTCAAGTGGTCATCAGCGGCCATTCGCATATACCTAAAATAGAGAAGCAAAACGATATCCTCTTTATTAACCCAGGAAGTGCCGGTCCAAGACGATTTGACTTCCCGATATCTATTGCATTTTTGTATATACAAGGAAGCTCAGTAGAAGTAGAGATAGTAGAGTTAAAAGAATAAAAAAATTTATTTTTCTTAATTGGACGATGCAATCTGGATTATCGGTATGGATAAAAGCCTGGTTAAGGTTGTTAAAGAATGTGGGGGTGGAGTTTAAATAACGAGTTAAACAAAAAGAAGATGTAGTCGCTTAAAGTGAACGTTTGTCTCTACTCTGGTTAAACTGAACTTGATGTCTATGTCTTTTGTTTTACCTCCAATATTTTCAAAACCTTCTTTGCTTCTTCTCTTGCTTCTTCGAAAGAATTGGGGAAATAATCTACAAGCTTATGAAAATATTGATTCATATGTTCAAAATCCTTTGCTACTTCATCCTCAGTAAATTCGAGTACTTTTTTATAATAATCTATTGCAGTAGTATATTCACTTTTCCGATCATACATTTCACCTAATGCCAGGTAGAGAAGAGGGTTATTTGGTGCAAGCTCAATCCCTCTGTTTAATAGTTCTTTCGCCTTGTCATATTCTTTCTTTTCCCCATACATAAAACTAATGATACCGAGAACATATATATCTTTGTCATTTAACTCCAATGCCTTCAAATAATAATCTTTAGCTTTACTAAATGAAGCAGCAGCAGATGATTTCATAAATAAGCCCATCATTTGCTGCATCATAGCATTTTTTATATAAGCATCTCCGCTAACAATATAGTTTCTATAATCTTTCGGAAAACGTTCAACAAGCTGGTCAATAAGATCAAGATTACCACTATTAAATATTATATTAATAATCTCTTCATGATTGCGTTCATAATCCATTGCTTCAATGCAACAAATTGTCTTAGATTCGCAATGCTCATATTCATCTTGATCCAGAATCAGCTTCTCCAGATTATTCAACGCTCTTGTTTGAGCACATCCCATTAATGAAACTAAAATAGTTATAATGCCCGCTACAGTTCCAAATTTTGATAAATAGTTTTTCATCATTAACACATTATCAATCGTTAGTAGATTCCAGTAAAAAGTCGTAACAGTTATCTCTGATTTCAGGATTTGCTCGGTGCTTCATTGCGTCACGAGGATGTTGGTTAAGGTGACCGCTGATTCCATAAATATCATTGAATCCCCACTCAATTTCATCACGCAACGGCACCATGGTCTCCTGTATCATCTTATATATTGGCCTCACATCAAACTTCGGATTCTTCAGAAAATTAAGCAAGAGCTCGATATTACAGTTTCCTGCTCCACGACCGATACCGTTTATAGTCGCATCAAGTAAGTTTACACCATCTATAATCGCTTGCTGGGTATTTGAAAAAGCCAGTTGCTGGTTATTGTGGGCATGAAACCCGAGTTCCTTATCAGGCGCATGCTCCTTATAAAGCTGCAGATAGCTGGTTACCTGTTCTGAATAGAAAGCCCCAAAGCTATCCACCAGATAGAGGTAGTCAACCTCTTTTGCTCCATTTACCTGTTGCAGAGCTTCAATCAGATCAGTCTCGATAGCGGCAGAAGACGCCATAAGGTTAATAGTTGTCTGATAGCCAAGGTCTTTACTTCGTTTTACCAGATCCAGCCCTTTATCGACATCCGTAACATAGCAGGCTGTACGCACCATCCCGACAACACTCTGTTCTGCGGGAAGTAGTGCGGAAATATTTACTCTATCCACATCATACATCACCGCTACGACAGGAGGGTTCTCGCACTCATGGGAGTCAACGATATTTTTGATATCATCTTCATCACAGAAGTTCCATTTGCCGTATTTTTCCCGAGTATATTCATCACTCACACAAAGTTTTTTACCAATCTCCATGATATCGATACCACTATCACAGGCCGCGCGATAAGCCGCCTTAACAAAATCATCTTTGAAATTGTAATTGTTTATAAGCCCTCCATCTCTGACAGTACAATCTAAAACCTTAATTTTTTCTCGAAACATCTTCTCTGCTCCCGGTATAATACCTTATATCTGCAACTGAAAAATATAAACTTTACATAATAACGTAAACGGACATAAAAAAACAAGTGAGAAATAGATGCATATCACCTATTCAGTAATATTTAATTTGTATTTTATAGAACTCATGATAATATCTTGACTATAAAAAGAGAGAATATAATATAGCAAAGTTGTTGTTTTAAGTCATGAATAACTCGAATATAAAGAAAAGTAACAGTGCAAAAGGACAAAAAAACCTATGGCACAAAGACGGATTAAGATTTGAATGTCAAAGATGCGGTAGTTGTTGCAGAGGAGAGCCTGGTGTAGTATGGATGACGAAAAGAGAGGCGAAAAACATCTCTGTATCCCTGGGTATTTCAACCGATTTATTTGCCAAAAACTATTTAAGACTGATTAATGGCCGAATCAGCCTGCTTGAACATAGTAACGGTGACTGTGTCATGTATGATAATGGATGCAGCATTTACGAAACCAGACCACGCCAATGCAGAACTTTTCCGTTCTGGAGTTCAAATCTGAAAAACAAAACTGAATGGAAAGAGCAGAAGAAGACGTGTCCCGGAATTGACAAGGGAAAGCTACATACAGTTGAAGAGATAGCAAGCCGTTTAAAACCTGAGTTGAACGATTTATGATTTTTAACATCTGCCCATATCTTTAGTTCTATAGCTTTTGTTTATAGTTTCCAAATTTATAGGAACTCACGGACGGAAGAATAGGAGAAGTTACTATCAGAGGTTTATCATGATCCTAACTTCCAAATAATAAACAGCCAAGTAGCTTTTCTTTTTCCTTTAATGCTTTCTCTTAAATCAAGAAAATAGATTTCAGCAGTCAGTTCATTTCCATGAAGCAAAAATATTTTCGAGGTTCATTGTAAAGCCATGGAGTAACACTGATTCAAATATTTCATTTTTTGTAAAGCTCTTCGCAGGGACAAATGCTGTTTCTTTCAATGTGTATAAATCTATCGTTCTTTCTACAGGATCAACTATCCAGTACTCTTTAACTCCGTATTTTGCGTAGATCTTTTTCTTCTTAACAAAATCTTTGTACGCTGTCGCCTCAGAAAGTATTTCAATGGTAAGATCAGGTGCTCCCTGTATATTCTTTTCAGCAATAATACCAAGCCTGTTTATTGCAATAAAGAAAATATCTGGCTGAAGAAGATTTGTATCGTCAAAATAGACGTCAAGTGGAGCATTAAAAACGTATCCCAGCTTTTTTTTTTCTACAAATTTTTCCAGTTCAAACCCTATCTTTCTTGAAATCCATTGATGATAAGTTACCGGCGAAGGGTTCATGATTAATTCTCCTTCAATAAGTTCATACCTTTTGTCACCAGGAGTAGTTAAATAGTCCTTATAGGTATATACTTTTTTTTCTTTATCTTCTAACAAGGTTCTCATTTTACTTTCCTATTCTGGTGTTTGATGAATTTATTATGTTTTGAAAATAACTGTTTGTGGATAAGTATGTCCATGTCATTACCTCCTTGCAACAATCACCTTATGTTAAATATCTCGTCTACATATCAAAAGGTGTTATTACGTTAATACCTGTAATAATAAATTTGAGAGTAAACTTGTGCAATAGTAAAGTCAACATTAAAATGGTTGGAAAATAGCTAAAGAGTATGGTGTGTTTGTCTTATCTATTTTTTTCTGGATAATAGAAAGATTTGTATTATTATAACCAGCCTGGATTAGTCTCTATAAATAAGATTTTAGATTTACGAATTACAATTTGGGATTTATTTTTAAACTTACTTCTATAATCGTAATCTTTTGAAGAACTTATTTTGGTTTGCCAAAAGTTGGTCAATAATTTTTTTTAAAAGTTTACATTTTTTCTGTGCAGACCCATCAGCTAATACCTTAATAGAAACCATAAAGGATTCATGAAATTTGAGTACAAATATCAATATTTCTGTTTCGTCATACGAAAAAAGAATCGGGATACTTGGAGGCACCTTCAACCCGATACATATGGGGCATTTGATTATGGCAGAAGAGGTTTGCCAACATCACCATTTATCGAAAATCCTTTTTATACCCACATACACCCCTCCACATAAACAGGTAAATGATTTAGCTGATACGCACCATCGTTATGAAATGATCAAAGCTGCCATTAGCGGGGAAAGCGATTTTGAAGTATCCGATATAGAAATTATGCGTAAAGGTAAGTCATATACCATAGATACAGTACGAGAAATCCTGGAGCAATACGGTAATGAGAGCGAAATCTTCCTCATTATGGGTGCGGACTCATTAAACGAACTGGAATTGTGGAAAAACATCAAAAAGCTTTCTCAACTTTGTCACTTTGTAGTTGTAAACAGACCCGGGTTTAACACAGAAGTTTCCGCCAGACTTGTAGAGATTATTGGCAATGACAATATATCCGACATGGAAAGATTGAGAATAGAGATGGATCCTGTTGGAGTATCATCTACGGAGATAAGAAAAAGAGTAAATGATGAAGTTGGGATTAATGGTCTTGTGCCTGAATGCGTTGAAGCATATATAAGAGATCATGCCTTATACACACACATCTGAATGTTGTTCAATTAATTTATACAAAAATAAACATTTAACAACAACTTGACTAAGCAAATTAGTCCTTTTATAATTCTTGATTATGACTATAGTTTCAATGCATTAAGCAAAAGTACTTTTATTATTTTTCTGAATTTATTTTAAAATCTTCATTTCTCAGCACTTACATAGGCACTAGATTCCTGATCAAGTCCGGAAAGACAATTCTCGGATAGCCAGAGAAGCTCCTCCTTACATAATAAGTGTAATTGTTTATAACATCCTATGAATCGTATTTTCCGTTTCTGGTGGTTTCCCCTTGTTTTACAGCTGATGACGCTTGCAGCGTTCTTACTACTGATTGTTGGTGGTGTTGTCGCGAACACTGATGACATGGCATTTGCCAAGGTCCTACGTAACACTAACTTTGCAAACCTGATCGTCTGGTCGTACTGGTGGCCGGTAATTATCATCTCAGCAATTTTTTTAGGAAGAGTCTGGTGTATCCTAAATTGGAGAAAAAAGTTAATAACTATGCAATGTGTCTTCCTGGATGCCGAAAGCATCAAAAATAATTTTTTGTCTTTTGGATAATTCGCTGAGAATCGGATCGTTTTTCTCTATGTGAGTGATTTTTAATTTTTTGAGTTCAGCAAATAATTCTTTTACTGTGTATTTGTTAAATAACTTCTTTTCCTTCATAACTCTTGATGCTTCTGCATAGATAATCAACGCAACAAATTTTATAAATAAACGGCCATCGACATTATATTGACTATGTGCTCGCAACCTATCTCCATTCATTTCATTTTTGTATATATCAAACATTTTTTCAACCTGATCTTTTTGGCGATAAAGATTTAATACTTCCGCTTTGTCCATTTGTTGTTTGTTTGTTATTAACACAAAGCTTCCCATTTTATAAATAAACGATTTTATCTTTTTTGCATTTTTTTCTATCCGCAATGTCGTTTTATTCCATTTAAAATAATCTCTGTATTTTTCTGGAATATTTAACTTTCTATATTTCAGGTATTCCTTAAGCACTTTAAAACTTTTATCCTTAAACTTCTCCTCGTATTCGAATAATACTGAGAAAAAATTATGTTTTTGTTCTACTTCAGATTTTTCATTGAAAAAAATATGTGCGTCAAATTCGTTTCCATCAAATTCAAAAGGTCTTTGCTGGTAATGCAGTATCTCTTCATTGAATTTAAAGGCACTGGAAAGATCTGACAATAATCGTTTATTTTTTTTTTATTAAAGTCTTTACTTTTTTTAAGCTAAAAGGCAGTGGCTGAACAAAGGACACTTTGCTTTTGCTGTTATTCATTTCCAATACATTTGCTTTACTAAAGAAACCTCTATCCAGCACAAACAAAATGTCTTTTAGCTTGAATACTTTCAAATACTCAACGCAGTTCTTTAAGGTAGTAACATCTACAATACTTCCAGGGTATAAATTGTAATAAATGGGTAAAGAGTGATTGTGGCAAAATGTTACTCCCATATTTAATTGAGGTAGATTCTCTTTATCACGATTGTAACCCCATTCTATAAAATCAACGTTTGTAGAGTAGCTGGAAATAGAAGTTATATCGTAAAATATCCCGTTGATTGGCTTTAAATGTTCTATCCATTTTTGAACAAACTCTACCCTTTGTGATTGCGATCTTCCCAAAATATCACACAGTTTTGATATGTCAGGAGAATACATCTTTTTAACTCTCGGCAAATTATGCTCATCAAGCCAATAAGGAAACAGGTACAAGGCCGAGGCTTCTATAATTTCATAAAATGCTAATGCTAATATCTCTTGATAGTTATCAGGAAAGAGAGATTTTAAAATCTCCGTCAATCCAAGCTTGTCTGATAAAAATCTTAGCAAAAAGACGTTGCCTTGTCCTTTTGAGACCAAACTGGAACGGATTTGCTTGGTTTTATCCTTATTTACGTTCCGTTTTGGACCGATATAGGTTCTTCGTTGACGTGATTGCTTTTTTGCTTTATCCCAGTAACTTTCTACCTTGTAGAGGTATATCCTACCTTTTATTTTCTGCTCTACAGTATAAGCCATAGTATTAACTATTTAATAACTAGTAAATAGCCGTATAGTACGGTATATACAGTATTAATGCAAATATTAATTCATGGTTATTAACTATTTCTCCAATTCAGGGTGTATGGTCTGCCCGATGGAATTCCTCACTTCACTTGCCGCACGGATAGGTCTGAAGCGAAAGCCAAACAGATTTGTACAGTCCGGCTGGATTATTACGCTATTCTACATATTAATCATGTTCGTTGGTATACACACCCTTTCTATCCACCGTGTACCGTTTCAAATGTCTATCTATCTGCTGGTCCTGTTGGCATCGACTGTCGTAATCGGTTTAATATTTTCCCGAAACGCTTTCTGTACCTATATCTGCCCGGCAGGGCATCTGCTGGGGCTATACTCGCGTCTCGCACCATTTGGTTGGTCGACAGTTAACAGATCAATATGCGGAAACTGCAAAGACCACTCTTGTACCGCCAATACAAACGCATATGTTTTACAGGGGCGCAGTTGTGGAGTTGGCCTGAACCCCGCACACGTTGATGACAACACAAACTGCCTGCTGTGTGGACAGTGCGTAAAGTCATGCGAACATAATAACCCCGACGCTGAAGGACGTCCTAATCCGGGCTTGTTTGTACGACCATGGTTCAAGGATATTTTTGCACTCAGGCCAATGTCTGCCGCACAGACAGCATTCTGTCTTGTTGTGTCAGGGTTTGTAGTTTACGAAGTATTTACCGAATGGAAAGTTACAAAGGAGCTACTGATCTGGATGCCTGAAAATACAAATATGTTGCTGAGTACAGAGAACACCTGGTCACATGGACTGATCAAATCATTGACACTTTTTATAGTCCTGCCGATACTGGTCTGGCTCCTTCCATACGGCCTGTTCAGGTTGGCAGGAGGAAAACTGTCTATAGCAAAATATCTCTGCATTTTCGGTACAGCATTCATCCCGATCATGGCTGCAGCACACACAGTTAAAGCACTACTCAAAACAACATCACGTATCCCCTACTGGGAAAACGCCTTCACTGACCCGATTGGCATAGAGTCTGCGAGAGGCATCATTAACAAATCCATCCAACTGGCGCCATTACCTGTCTGGCGCGATCCTGTTATAACTGCGCTGTCTCTGGTTTTAATATGCGGTGGTATTGCGGTCAGTGCTGTTGTCATTAGGAAACTTACCGTAACCCATGTTAGTCAATCCTGGAGTCGTGCATGGACACTCTATCTCATTCCAGGCATCTATGGCGGTGCTTTTGCCGTTATGATCATCATATGGCGTCTTTTCTGATTTCTTAAACAATCCAACATCAAACAGATCTCAGCTGCTGAGAGAAGCAGGAAATAAAGGAGTAAAATCTTATTTATTTTAATTACAAATATTCGGAAGCATCCGGTTAGGTTTTTGCAAATACCACTTTTGTCATACCCGAATTCTTTTTCGGTTATCCAGGTAACTCGTTTAATCTGGATTCCCGTTTAAAGCATACCTGCCCGAATATGTATCCGTCCCCCCCCAGAATGACATTGTCGGGCTGGCGAACAGTGGAGCCGGGTGGGCAGGAATGACAGTTTTGGAGCATTAGTGTGTAATATGCAAAAACTTAACCTGACGTTACTGAGTAAATCTAAAATCTATCCAGAAATTCTTTACTTTTCTTGATAGATTCAACGGGATTCTGCATCGTTTTGGAATTGATAACGTAGAATCCATAATATCCTGTGGAGTCAAGTGAAGAGGCGAACTCTTCTACCGGTATAATGCCGTCTCCAATGGGCACCTCGATCTGTCGACCTTCTTCCGTTTGTCTGGTGTCCCATAGATTTGTATGGACTATATATTCGTGTAATTCATATACACCCTTTATCGGGTCCAGATTGTTTGTCATTAAAGAGGCCGGATCATATATTACTTTTACCCCATCAGTGTGCAGGGACTTCAGAAAGTCTTTCAGTGTTGAATAATTATCATATGAAGCTTTGACAGCAAGTCTGCATCCGTAATTTTCAGCATGCTGTCCAATCTCACTGAGGGCGGTATTTAGGGCATGCCAGTGTGTAGTGCCTTGATCTGTTGGTATGCTGCCTATCTGTACGGTTATAATAGCGGTTTGTAAATCCAGTGCAAGATTAATAATCTCTTTTGTCCTCTGGATAATATAATCAAATTCATTGTGATTGGTAAAGCCAGCACCGAGTTCTCCTCTCAGAGCGCAGATACATAATCTGTTCATATCTAAAATACGTTTCAACTCACGCCTGCCTGTCTGAGATATGTTCTCAGGCGCTATCTCTCTCTGTGTAGCATCGATTTGAATGCCTTTAAAACCAAGGGTAGAAGCAACGTTGATACCATCCTTAATCCTTAAACGAAAAGATTCCAACACAATACCGGTTCTTTGTTTTATCATATTATAAAAGAGCTCAGCCGTAACATAGTTTAAAGTGCTTAAGCGAATTCTTTGAGTTCTCTCTAAAGGATATGCAGGAAATAAGCCAGGATTTAGATTTATAGTAATAATTTCGGGTTT